>CANNRM010000001.1 GCA_947508155.1 Rickettsiales bacterium
ATAGTTGCAAATAGTGCAACAAATATTGTAATGAACCGTTGCTCCACATATTTCAAGCCTTCTATTGGCAAGAGAAATGCGCCCTTGACGATTATGTAATCTATTGTGTATATTATAGGGAATGCAAAAAGCGAACCCCAAGTGCCGGGTGCGAATTTAATTTTGCCGATAAAAAAGCAAGTAGCTATAAGTTCGGAGATGATATCTTTATATTGCGACATAGTAACCAACCTAATTGATTTGTGATTTATGAATTATTACTTCAAAAATAGAAAACAAAAAACAGAAACTGCAGTAGCGCTGGGTTTTGATGCAAAAGTAGATACTGCGCCTAGGATTCTTGCAACAGGTAAGGGTATTTTGGCTCAAAAAATACTTGAAATCGCTGATCAGGAAGAAATCCCGATTCATAAAGATGCGGATTTAGCGCAAATATTATGTATGCTCGAGCAAAATAGCCTTATTCCTATTGAGGCATATACCGCTGTTGCAAAAATTTTAGGTCAAATATATCAATTTGACAAGGCGAAACAAAATGCATAATCAACAAAAATTAGCACCAGACGATAGATTGGTAGAAATTGAGCAGTTATTTCAAACGGCATTACAAGAGCTTAAAGATCAAAAAGATACAGATGTAGATTTTGAGCGTTTATTTGGGCTTGTAGAAATCTATAATAATTTTTATGAGCCTGTTGAAGCTAATGAAAGAAGATGGCTGAAATATACAGAAGAGATTTTGGCTCTTTTGGATGATGCTGGTGATGTAGCTGAAAAGGCAATGAAGCATATGATGGATGTGGATAGGCCAATGAAAGCGTACCAAAAAGCTATAGAGACAAGTAGTGGAGAGTAAATGATGGCAATAATACAGGCAATATTTGCCTTAGGCTTTGTGATATTTTTGCTATATTTTATTTTAAAATTAGTACAAAAATATGGAAAAGGCCCTATTGTAGGGGCTAGTGGCGATAGAGCAATCATTACTGGAGTAACATATATTGATGATAGTACAAAGATAGTTTCTGCTATACATGGACCATCAAAATATCTGTTCGTTATTGGAAAACAAACAAGTCTATTACTGGATAAATATGACAATAAAGAATAAATTTTTAGCGTTCCTGTCTATAAGTATTTTGGCGCTTTTGCTTCCACTTGATGCATTCGCATCTAATGGTAGTATCGCTGGTGAGATTGATGAGATGTTTAGCAAAGGCTCGCTTACTGGGCGTGTGATGCAGATTTTCATGCTCATTAGTGTGCTCGGAATCGCTCCTACAATATTAGTGATGGTAACGCCATTTGTGCGTATTACGATAGTTCTTTCAATGTTGAGAAGTGCGCTTGGCTTACAACAAAGCCCACCAAACCAAGTTATGGTGAGTCTTGCTCTATTTTTGACTTTTTTTATTATCTCTCCTACATTAGATGATGCTTATGAACATGGCTTAAAGCCTATGATTGACGAGAGGATTTCTGAGGAAGAAGCAATACCAAAAATTGTTCAGCCATTTAAGAATTTTATGACTGGTAATACGCGTGGGAAAGATTTAGATCTATTCATTGCAATAGCGAAAGAAGATCCTAAACAAAAAATCGAAGAATTGCCCCTTAAAATCATTGTTCCAGCCTTTATAATTAGTGAGCTCAGGCGAGGGTTTGAGATAGGATTTTTGATATTTTTGCCATTTTTGATTATCGATATAGTAGTTTCCTCGATCCTCATGGCCATGGGTATGATGATGATGCCTCCTGTGATGGTATCTCTGCCGTTTAAGATAGTATTCTTTGTGGTAGTAGATGGGTGGTATTTGATTTCTGGGAGTTTAGTTCGTAGTTTTACGGGATAAAGATATGATCAAAATCGGTATTACGGGAAGTTTTGCGTCTGGTAAGAGTGAGTTACTTAAATACCTCGTGAGTAGAGGATATCCTGGTTTTAATTGTGACAAAGCTGTACATGATTTGTATCAGGACAATGAAGTACAACAGAAGGTTTTAAAAATTTACCCAGAAATGGAAGTTTTTGACAAAACAAAAATGGCCGCATTGGTTTATGCTGATGATATACGTCGTAAGAACCTCGAAGAGCTTATGCATCCCCTTGTTGCCGAGAAGATGGATAAATTTCTTAAAGAAAATCAAGGTCACAAGATTGCATTCCTTGAAATACCTTTGCTTTTTGAGGCTAAATGGGAAGAATATTTTGATTATATTATTTCACTACATTGTACAAAATCATTACGCCAGGAGCGAGCATTAGGACGTGGTATTGTGTCTGAAATGTTTGAAGCTATCGACAAGTCTCAAATTCCAGAAAGTACAAAAAAAGATCTTGCAGATTTTAGCATAGATACAGCTTGCGATTTTGCAGAAGTTGCGTCAGAATGCGAGAGAATTATACAATCAATCATATGAAATTTTACTCAAATCAAACACCAGATGTAGTATCTGGCATGCAAAAAGCTACGATAGCTTCTACTTTGTTATATGGACCAGATCGTGGTCTTGTGGATTATTGCGTGGATCATATCACAAAAGTTCTCAAACTTCCTAGACGCACATTAAGCTATGCAGATATTTCATTCGATGAGTTGAAATCAGAACTGAATAATATAAGTCTTTTCGGTACCAGAGAAATTATCCGTCTTACAAATATTTCAACCTTTGACGCAAAACTAAAAGACTTAGTCAAGGCGGAGAATCATCATGTTTTGCTAATCACAGCTGATGAACTTACGCCTGCTAGTGCGTTGCGTAAAACTTTTGAAACAGAAAAAAATCTTGCTGCAATTGCTTGTTACCACGATGATGCTGCATCTGTTGATAAGTTAGTACGCAAGGCTTGTGCTGATGCACAAAAACGCATATCGGCGGATGCTTTGAAATATTTAAGTCATAGTTTATATGGTGATAGATATATCATTATAAATGAGATAGAAAAGCTTTTAATTTATGCTATGGATAAAGATGAGATTACGTTAGAAGATGTGGTTGCTGTAATTAGCGGCAGCACTACTCCTGAACCAGATATGCTATGCATTTATTTTTTTAAAAATGATAGAAAATTATATCTTGAGGAATTGGATAAATTACTCGCTGAGAACATTTCTGCTGTCTGGATTGTACGTGCGTTAATTAGATATGCTATCAATGTATATATTACTTTAGGAAAGATGTCAGAAGGCGTCGATATTGATGTAGCAGCAGGCTCTATTGTTCCACCGATATTTTTTAAGAACATGCCAGATTTTAAAAGGATTGTAGGAAAGTTTGATATAGCCAAGATTTTAGGTGTGATGGAGCAATTGTATAAAGCAGAGGCGGAACTAAAATCTAGTACTATTGGTGAGAAGTTTGTGTGTGAGGGGTTGTTGATGTCAACCTATGAATAATGTCCACAATTTTAGCAAAATATTCCCCCCCAATGCCATCTTCAATCGCCCAAACATGCGCTAAAACAGCTACCACAAAACACCAATCTGCGATACGTTTTTCATCTATGCTCAATTCGTGAGCAAAGGCTTTAATTCTCATGCGTATTATTTCGTCAGCATTGTTCATAGATAACAATTCTGGTATAGGATTATGTATAAAACATGCTGGTTCATATGTGGCATCACCAATGAAACCTTTTGGATCAATAACAATCCAATCATCACCATGCATTAGTATATTATCATGATGTAAATCTCCATGTAGCAGCACATTGGAAGTGGTGGTGGCGAGCAGTGAGTCGCGTACATTACGTGCTTTTTCTATATGAGGAACAGAAGCGTTGTCTAGGGCTTTTAATCTATCTTTTAGATGGGGTAAATTCGCTCCAGAAGGAATGGGTGCTTTGTGTAGTTTTTGCATTACATTGCATACAATTTTTATAGCTTCTGCTTCGCGAGTTGGAAAATATGATTTTAAAGAAGTGCCAGGAAAAGCTTGTTCTAGTAGCATGGCATTATTGTTCGTTTCAAGAACTTCGATGGCTCCGTAATTTTGATACAATTTGAGTATTTGGGATTCTTGTTGTGCATCCTCTGAAATTTTTAATATAACTGGACGTGTATTTTGTAAAGCAGAGAATATACTTGTATAAGGAGATGTAGAGATTGGTATTAGTTCGCTTAAATTCCATAATTTTGCTAGATTCTGTAGCATAGATATTTATCCTAAAGTCACAATAACAGGTGCATGATCTGAAGCTTTTTCTTCGCTTCGCGCGTGTCTGTCTATCGTGGCAGTGGATAGATGATCTACTATCTTCGCATTGCTTAGCAAGAAATCTATCCTCATGCCGTGGTTTTTTTGGAAGCCGCCCGCACGATAGTCCCACCAGCTATATTCATGCGATAATGGGTTCATTAAACGATACAAATCATGCCAATTGTCATTCAGTATTTCGCGCATTAATTTGCGTTCCTGTAATGTAAAGCAGGTGGAATTTTCTAACTCTTGAGCGTTATAAACATCGCTATCAAAGGGGGCAACGTTGAAATCTCCCCCGATGATTATATTTTCCTCATAATTTTGAATCGATTTTAAATAGCTTTGCAATGCCGGTAGAAAATTCATTTTTATATCAAATTTATCGCTTCCAATTTCTCCGCCATTTGGAACATATATATTTATTGCGCGCATATATCCAATTGGCGAGCTAAATCCTATTTCTACAAAGCGGGCTTGATCAGAGCATGGGCTATGTGGTAAATTAGTTTTTATCTCATCTATGGGGTATTTTGATAGAATAGCTACGCCATTATAGGTCTTTTGTCCAGATATAGCATAATTATAGGATAAATGTGAGAATGCATCATAAGGGAATGCAGATTCTTCGCATTTCAGTTCTTGCAACATTAAAATGTCTGGATCGTTTGCTTCTATCCATTTGAGGACATTTTCAAGTCGCGCTTTGATGGAATTGACGTTCCAGGATGCTATTTTCATTTAAGCTATATCTCTGTTCGCGGGTCTGCGTATGCAAGGATTATGCGCCCAAGGATTATCGGTATCTGTTGACACACAAGGGCTGCGCACTTCATATGGTGGTTTTTGCGCACAAGAACCAAGACAAAGTATTATAAATAATAGACCGAGAGTTTGTTTCATAAGTAAATATGTGTCATGACTTTTTTTAATACCAAATCCTAGATTAAATTATACTAGGCGCTAGGCGCGAAGCTTATACTTAATAAGTGAGAGCCGAAGCAACAACGTAGAATTAATTTGGGGTTTGGTATAACCACAGTACATAGTAGAAAGAAACATATAAAAGATCAAGAATCTTATTATATATCCTTAGCCATTTTTATGGATAATGTCTAAAATCTCACAGCCTGGAAAAGAATTGTTTAAATTTGTCCATAATTTTGATTGAGCTAAATCATCTATAAGCTTCTTTTTAAGGGGGGTGCCTGGGTTAGTGCTGATGATAATTTTCATTTTCTTGCCAGAGAGGCTAGAAATGATATTTTCAAGCCTAATATTGTAATCTTTGTTGTGTCCTGAGGATATTTCCATGAGTTCGCTAGAGAAGCTTACGATAGAAATTTGATTGAGCAGGTAATAGTAAAGATCCATTTCTCTGCGATCCATTAGCGCATCTATTAAATCACATAATGTAATATTCTGGGCTGCATTAATATATGCTGCTTGTGATTCAGCAAGAATAGGGGTTATGATAGGCTGAGCATTATTGCCTGGGGCAGTCACCGAGTTTTTCGATTGCTTCTTTGGGGCTTGGCAAAAGACTTGCATATATTATGCGTATGGTTAGCATTTCGGCGGATAAGAATTGGTTGTGCGAATGCTTTAATTCAACAATTCCTTTGCTTATGATTTGCCAGAATATTGTTAGAACTCCTAAATGGAGTTTATCAGCAATGGTTTTGAGCTTTTCGTGATATGGTTTGAACTCCTCATCAGAATAATTTTCTATAGTAGAGATTTTAGAAAGATATCCAATCACATCTAGCACATTTTCAAAGAAATAGACTAGATCGCTACCGCTGATATTGATTGAATTAAGTAATTTTAAAGCAGCTTCTACATTTTGAGATGCTATATGCGATACAAAATCTACTACTACATCAATACTAGCAATGCCAAGCATTGAGCGTACTAGGCCAATATTTATTTTTTTATCATCATGAGTCTCAGATAGCATCCATGCTTGATCTAGCATTGAAATTCCATCGCGTGCTGATCCGCCTGATTTTAGCGAGATTAAAGAGAGAGCATCATCATCGTATTTTATGGATTCTTTTGTGGCAATATTTTGAAGTAAATTCTTTACTTCATCTATGTTGAAACGTCTTAGATCGAATCTTTGACAACGCGAAATAATAGTCACAGGAATTTTGTTTACTTCGGTAGTAGCGAATATGAACATTACATTGGCTGGTGGTTCCTCCAATGTTTTGAGTAATGCATTAAATGCATTTTTTGAAATCATATGTACTTCATCTATGATGAAGATTTTATATTTGCCAAGCAAAGCTCTATATTCAGAACTATCGATTATACTGCGCACATCATCAACGCTGGTGCGGCTTGCGGCATCGATTTCTATTATATCAGGATGATTCCCCGCTGCTAAGGATTTGCAGTTGGTGCATGTTGTGCAGGCTTCAATATTTACGCCATCTATAACTGGGTTTTCGCAATTTACTACTGATGCAATTATACGTGCAGATGTTGTTTTTCCAACTCCTCTAATGCCAGTTAAAAGATACGCGTGGCTTAAGCGCGAATGTATGATTGCAGAGCTAAGTGTTTTAACTAGAACATCCTGACCTTTAAGGTCGGCAAATTTCTTTGGTCGAAATTTTAATGCGAGTGGGATATATTGTTTAGTTTCTGACATAGGGCTCACAAAGAGTTTTTAGTGTAATGGGTTGGCATACAATTTTTGAATTAGCGCTAGGAGAACAAGTGCTCGAGGAGCGCAGCCTATTCTTATAGGTGAGCACCGGAGATGCCGTAGTTCGACAACGCGATAATCAAAAAGTGTGTGTCAAAAGTCAGGAATAACCCACGAGATCCTCACTACGGCTGCTTCCTTTCGGACCTGACCGAATTCGCAAGGCTCATGCCTATCCCTGACCAATAGGTAGCATAGTGCCATATCATGATTTGCGCAAGAAATTTCGGAGGAGGGCTGTAAAAATCCCTCTATCATATTTTAAAATCATGTGATATACTTCCGCGTGCGTGATCAAACGATAGGCGGTATATGCAAATTATTATAGTACTATTTTCTTTGTTGTTTAGTGGTGTTTCATACGCCTCGTCTAACGATAGCATAAGCGTTGTGGATGCTCCTCTTGCTTCTGCTGCGACTACAGAACATACAGATGATTCCAGGCTTTCTGCTTGCGAAAACAATGTTCAAAATTTAATTGGCAGAGTAGAGATTTTGGAACATGCCTTGAAGGATCTTCAAAATCATCCAGTGCAGGCTGAAAATCCTCCGCAAGTTGCTACATCAGAGGGGCAGATCCCGGCGGCCGTTGCTCCAGTAGTAGCATCTGCATCAGAAGAGAAGAGAGAGTATGATTTGGCGCTAGCGGCCCTGAAAGAATCTAGGTTCGAAGATGCGGAGAATTTATTTGCTAGCTTTATGCAAAAACATACACATAGCGAGTTGATGGGAAATGCATATTTTTGGTACGCGGAAAGTTTCTACCGTAGAGGCGAGTTTGATAAGTCGGCTGTGCATTATTTAAAAGGATATAAACAATATCCAAAATCGCCAAAAGCTGCGGATAATTTATTGAAATTAGCGCTTTCTTTGGGCGAATTGAAAAAGCATAAAGATGCTTGTGCTATGCTGAATAAATTAGATGCTGAATATAAGAACAGGCCTGCTTCTTCGGTGAAAAGGGCTAATGATGCGAAAGCTAAATATTGTAAATAAAAAATTGAGAAAAATATGGCTGATATTTTAGATGAAGTTTTAAGTGATAAAAATGAAGAGCGTAAGGTTTTTTATTTAAAAAAAGCTTTGCCAATTGTAGGCGCTATTACCTTGCTTGTTATCATTGTTATGGTGATAAACAACATAAGAGTTAGCACGAAAGAAAAGTATAATATTGAGATGGGCGACACTCTAGTAAAAGCTTTAGAAAATACACAAACTGACCCCAAAGTTGCTGTCGAAGCCATAGAATATTTGATGAATAATGCCGATAATCATGCCAAGGATATCGCTGCATTGCAGATGATTGCGATGAATATTGCCCGTGGCACTTTGGATGATGCATTATCTGTAGCGCAGAAAGTGGCGGATGGGAAGGGTTATTTGCCTATAACTCAGAATTATGCGAAGCTTATGTGGATTGGCATTATAGTTGATGGTAAGAAAGACAAAAAAGAAAAAAATGCTGCGCAGCTAGAGAAGTATTTTAAGGATTTTACGAGCGAGGATGCTCCTTTCTATGGCTCTGTCAATTTGTTGCAGGCTCTTTATTATCAGAATACCGATAAAGCAAAAGCTTTACAAATAGCAGAAACATTACTTGCAAGCAAAAAAGTTGCACCTACTATTCAGGATGAGGCAAGGGCTGTTGTCGCAAATATTACGGTGAATCAATAAAACTATAGGAATAAAAATTATGAAAAACATTATTATCGCATCAACATTGGCGCTGTTTTTGACATCATGTGGTGGCAAAACGAGTAATTTAGTATCATTTACAAAGCCTGTTGCGGCCGAAGAAAGTGGAGGGGTTGTGATTGCTCCTGCAAAGCATAGTCTCTTAAATTGGGATAAAGATAATATTGGAGTTAATATTGCGCTTGATTCTACAAATCAAAAATTTAAGTCACATACATTGCGCCTGAAAGCGAGTATTTCAGCGGAGCCAGTAATTGTTGATGGTAAGATTTTTGTGCTTACAAGAGATGGTTATGTAACGGCTTTCAATGAAAATTCATTAGAGCAATTATGGACTTTGGATATTGTAAGCAAAAATAGCAAAAGTGATTATATTTGGGGTGGTATAGCCCATCACAATGGTAAATTGTTCGTGACCAATGGTAGCCGTACTTTTGGCATAGTTGATATGAATAATGGCAATGTCATTTTCTCAAAGCAATTCCCAGATATTTTAGTAACAACGCCAGTAATATATGGTGATATTGTAATGTTGCAAACATTAGGAAATCAGCTCTATCTTTTTGACTCAGCGCGTAAGGCTGTGGTATGGGATCATGCTGGTAACCCAGAAACGTTGCAAGGTGGTTTGCCGATAGCGCCTGTGGTAGATAAGGCTGGCAGAGCTCTAGTGGCATATACATCAGGGCAAGTTTCATTACTAGATTTGCATAAGCGTGCAGAACTTTGGCAAATGGATTTATCTTCTGATAGCACAATGCCAGAATATATTGCTGTGAATCTAGCGGTATCGCCTGTTATAGAAGGCGTGCATGGATATTTAGCGGATAATAATGGTAAGATTTTTAAAGTAAATCTGGAAAATGGCGCATTTGCATGGAAAAAAGATATAGATGATGTGCGTACTATCAATGTAGCTGCAAATGCTTTGATAATGACTACTAATGGTAGGCAGGTCATTGCTCTTGATAAAATGAGCGGTAAGATCCTGTGGGCTACGTACCTTGCTGAAAAGGGCAAATCTAGGAATAAGTGGGATCCTATTGATTACGTAGCATCTTTGATGGTGAATGATATGTTGCATATTTATGCTTCTGATGGCGAGCATTATGTCATATCGCTTGATAATGGCAGCGTGGTTCATAAATCGTACGAAGCTAAAAAATTGAGTTTTGTGACTGTTACAGATAAAATCAGGATGTTCGACGGTAAGAAGATTTTAGTATCTGAACCTCAAAAGGAGAGTCGTTTTAAAATATTTGATAAATTTAAGAGAGAGCCCAAAGAGCCTAAAGCTGAGGTTATTAGAGATGTGACTAATGAGCCTAAAAAGCAGAAATCAAGCTGGCTGAAGTCGTTTAAATTTGGACAGAAAAAGCGTGATACTAAAGCGGAAGTCAAATAATGCCTAAAGTAATATTTGAAATATCTGAGAATGAAGAGATCGAGATCGATGCTATGGAAGGGTTGTCGATTCTTGAGATTGCTCATCAAAATAAAATAGATCTTGAGGGAGCTTGTGAAGGCTCCCTTGCTTGTGCTACCTGTCATGTTATCGTGGATAAAAAATACTATGATATGCTCGAGCCCGCAACTGAGCCGGAGGAAGATATGCTAGATCTTGCATTCGGACTTACACATACATCAAGGCTTGGTTGCCAGATTATTATGACTCAGGCTTTGGATGGTATAAAAGTAAAATTGCCATCAGCCACCCGGAATATTGGGTGAAGTTTCTTTATCATTCTAGAGTCGATGATGGCAATAGAGGTTAAAACGGGCATTCTTGTGTATGGGCATCAGTATGTCCTGAGTCTCCCGTAGCAGTAACATTCTTATCTAGCAAAGCATTTATTAATCCTGCATCATGTCTGTCGTAATGTACTGCTGGTTCTATTTCTTGTAGAGTGAGTTTTGATAGATCGTCAAGCATAGATTGTAGCAGATCGGCGTGATCTATATCTGGGTTAGTGTCCATAGCGGAGGGCTTTGTATGGTTCTTGTGTGTCACTGATATATTCTCTAAAGGCATGCGTTTCGCATGATATCCTTTTTCTGTTCTGGTTTCCTGGTAAGGTTCCATATTTTCTTTATCGCAGTGTGCTTGTTGCGTGATTTTCGTTGGTGTTTTGTGTTTTACAGAGTATGAGTGTGGAGTACGTGCCATAAATTTCCTGTTATGTGTTGTTAATTAAATTAAGTTAGCACACAATAATAGAATTTAAGATAAAATCAATAGTTATTTATTGAGGATGTGAAGAAAACCCAGTCACCAAATTTACTAGAGTATATTTGGTGACTGGGTTTGTTTAAGTGGTGGAGAAGTATTATGCAGTATGATAATCGCCTAAAGGAGGTATCTCATCAGCTTGTGCTGTCTCTGTTGATCGTGTTTCAGCTGCAAAAAATTGTTCCCATGTGAGTGGTGGATATGATTTAGTTTGCGGGATGTCATGTGTTGCTGACGCCTGTGGTACTTCATTTTCTGAGTCAGACGAGTCAGATGGTAGTTCAAAAGATATTTCTATTCCATCATTGGGTTGTTCTATCTGTCCGAGGATTTGAAAATGTAGCTGTTTGGTTGATTTTGGTTCGCTGTATTTTGTTCTTTTTACGTCGCTTGCATGTTTTGCGATGGAAGATGTTTCGTAATATGTTTCTTCATCAGATATACCGTGTGACTCTTCATCATCTGATGCTTTATAAGATGTATCATCATCGGATTCGCTATCATCAAACCCTGCGTAAGATACTGAGCGTTTTGCTTGTAATGGTACAGAATCTTCTAAAGCTATATCTAAAAATGAAAATAATGCTTCTTGAGACTCTTCCTTTGCGCGAGATAGAAATGGTAATCTAGCTGGGTTATTAAATTCTGGGTACATTGCGCACTTTTGTTCTAGATATGAGAGATGATCTGAACACTCTTTGAAGGTTCTTAATAGCTGTTTTGCTTTTATTATGTCAACGGCAGGCACTTTATTAACCATAGTACTTAAATATTGAAAATTATTCGTGTTAGATTTTGACATGACATCCTCATTGTTATTAATTAATTGCGTACATTGTGTCATAATTCTTTACAAAAGTCAATGCTTTTTAGTTCGTTTGATTTTCTTGCAATCTTTTTGGATTTCGTATAGTCTATATCATCTATAAATAAAAGGACCATATCGTGTCAGAAGAAATTACTAATTTGAACCAAGAACTGATCCCTATTAACATTGAAGATGAGATGAAGCGCTCGTATCTCGATTACGCCATGAGCGTGATTGTGAGCCGTGCAATCCCTGATGTTCGCGATGGTTTGAAGCCAGTTCATAGACGTATTTTATTTGCAATGCATGAAGGTGGTTATCATGCTGGCAGACCTCACAGGAAATCAGCAAGAATCGTCGGTGACGTGATAGGTAAATATCACCCGCATGGCGATACTGCAGTTTACGATTCATTAGTTCGTATGGCGCAGGATTTTTCCTTGCGTGTTCCACTTGTGGATGGTCAGGGTAACTTTGGTTCCATGGATGGGGATTCTCCGGCGGCGATGCGTTATACAGAATCGCGTCTTGAGAAAGTTGCTCATACAATGCTTGAGGATATTGACAAGGATACTGTTAGCTTCCAGCCGAACTATGATGGTTCAGAGCATGAGCCTACTGTACTTCCTGCTGCATTTCCTAATTTGCTCGTAAATGGTACAGGTGGTATTGCGGTTGGTATGGCGACAAATATTCCTCCGCACAATTTAGGCGAGGTGATCGATGCTTGCTGTGCTTATATAGATAATTCGGAGATTACTATCGATGAATTGATTGAGATCATTCCTGGGCCTGATTTTCCTACTGGTGCGATGATTCTGGGTCGTCATGGTATCACATCTGCTTATCATACTGGCCGTGGGTCTATTACAATGCGTGGTAAGGCTCATATTGAAGATTTACCAAGCAATCGTCAGCAGATTGTGATTACAGAAATTCCTTATATGGTGAATAAGGCAAAGCTTGTGGAAAAAATCGCTGAGCTTGTCAATGAGAAGAAGATTGAGGGTATTAGCGACCTGCGTGATGAATCTAACAAAATGGGCGTGCGCGTTGTTATTGAAGTGAAGCGCGATGGTATGGCTGAAGTGATTTTGAATCAATTATATAGCTATACAATGCTTCAAACAAACTTCGGTGTGATTATGCTCGCCTTAGATGGTGGCTTGCCGAAGGTTATGAATATTAAAGAAGTAATCGCTGCTTTTGTGAATTTCCGTGAGGAAGTGGTTACAAAACGTACGATTTACTTGCTAAATAAAGCGCGTGATCGTGCGCATATTTTGCTGGGTCTTCGTATTGCTGTGAGTAATATTGATGAGA
>CANNRM010000002.1 GCA_947508155.1 Rickettsiales bacterium
AGAATATTACTAAGAAACTAGATACAACAATGTAAAATACTTTCTCAGCTGAGAATACGTTGCTAAGTTTTACGTAGACAAGAGTAAAAATAAGAGCGGATGGTAGAACAACCCAAAGCTTTAAAAAGCTTATTACTTCGGCTCCTAACGCTGGAATAACTAAAGCATCTTTTACGGAACGAAGTGCGCTAAAATTTAAGAGGATGCAAAACATCATTAAGGCCATTGGCATGAATAGCTTAAGCTCTGACCTTGCAATAGGCCATAAAGCTTCTTTTATCTTTGATAAAAATACCATTTCAGTCCAATGTGAAAAATATGTAAAGGCGACTTGGTTATATATACTATTTTTTTGGTTAAATGTCAACTATTGTTATAGGATATGCTAGATTTGTTTGCATTAATTTTTTAATGAGAGGATGTGATATGTCGAAAGAGGGAGAGATGCGAAATTCTAGATCGCAGGAAAGTTCTTGGAATCCTTATCCAGGGCTATTCTCAACACCAGATAGCCTGGATGATATAATTGATAAAATTGAGAATGTGGCGAGAGTAGTTGTAGGTGTCTATAAATCTGCGCTAAATTGGTCATTTACACAACAAGAAACTCATGGGAGGGATATTATGTCGCAATCGAAGGGTAATGATGAAATGAAAGGAGCTGTTGTTGCGTGTCATGTAATGGACGCAATAGGCGCATCACTCTCTGAACCTCAGAGTTTTGAGGATAGGGAAGAGCAAGCTGTGGTTATCCAAGCCTCGTTGGGCGCAATAGGCGCAGTAATGATATCAGAAGCTCCTGAGTAGGTTATTACACATCAATCATCATAATAGTGGTTGGATGATCCTGATAGATTATCCTCTCAACTTCTTGCCATCCATCGCGCGCATACCAATCCGCAACTTTTTGCTCGAATGTTCCTAAATATAATTTAGTGAAGCCCATTTTGTGAGCTTTTTCTTTGACCATTTTTATTAAAAGCTTTCCGACGCCACGTTTTCTATGTGATTCTGCAACGCACAGAGATGCAAGCCATGGCATATATTTAGCTTGAAATCCATCATCTGATCTGAAGCTGCAAGTTCCTATTACTTCATCATCATCAAGAGCTATATATGTAAGAGGTAGTGCGTCTTTATTAAGATGATCACGAAATCTTGCTTCTATTTCTGTAATGGTAATTTCTGGGCGCCATTTTTTGCCAATCGTGTCACACCAGAGTTGTGCTACTTTTGGGAGGTAATTCGGATATTCACAAAGATATTTGATTTTGATCATGATAGAATATGTGGCTTTTTACGTGGTGATTCGTCATCCCACAAATAGTGAAATGACGAATTTATTACAAACCTTGAAATTGTGGTAGTTGAATATTCAATTGCTTTGCAAGATTCTCCAATTTATGGAACTGAGCAATATATTTACTACCAATGTTTTTAGACAGGGCTTCTGCAGAATCTAGCACATCTTGAATGTTTTTTGAAAGATGCAGTGCTTTTAATCTGAGGTCAAGGATTTTATCATGCATTTTATGAGCTAAATGCTCTGCGGATTTTTCTGCTTGATTTAATCTTTCGTAAGCTGCGTTTGCAATATATTCTGCGGCTTGTTCGATGACAGAAAGATTTGTTCTCATATTTTCGGCTAATTCCATTTTAGCAGCTTCCATTTTAGCCTGCATACGAACTTCAGAAGTGCGCACTAATTCAGTTGCAAGTCCAACTTTTTCAAGAGCGGCAATCAGCCATTTATGAACGTCAAATTGGTACCATTTTGGTCCGTTTCTATAATCATTTGCAAAAGCATGGTGGAAATTATGGTAATTTTCACCTAATAGGAAAATCCACATCCACCAAATATCACCTGCAGTGCCATTTGCATAAGGTTTAGAACCTATAAAATGAGTTACTGAATTTACACAAAAAGTCATTTGTTGTTGGAATGCTCTAGCGAGACCTATAAACACATATCCAGCAAGCGCTCCTTGGATTGTGCGGAAACAAATATATCCAACAATAGGAGGTAATACTGCATTCATAAAAGTTGCGATTTGCCAGTAATATTTCATCTGCCAACGTAGAATTTCGTTTCTTCCAAGTTTGACCATGGTAACTTTGTTGAGAGATGTAATAGGGCCATTGCCATAAAGCATCCAACCCATATGTGACCAAAAGAATCCTTTGATTCTACTTTTGTATTTTAAAGGAGAATGCGGATCATCCGCTTCATCTGTATATGCGTGATGTTTGTGATGGTCTGATGCCCATACGAGTGCTGGTCCTTGTAATGTCCCGGCCGAAAGGAGAGCAAGAATGAATTCTACAACTTTATTCGCTTTGTAAGCATTATGCGCCCAAAGCCTGTGTAAGCCAAGCCCAACAGAAATATTCGCTCCATAATATCCAGCTACGAATAGCAATATCTCGAATGATGAAATGCCGTAAGTCATGCCATACCATATACCAAGAGCTATAAGTATCAGTGGATATATTACGAGTACTGAAAAAACCAGTGGATTAAGCTTAAGATTCTCTTGTCTATCTTGTTGCATCATAATAGCAAACCCTAATTAATATTATCCACAGACAATACTATAAAAAACTTGTGGTGGCAAGTGTAGATTTATGGTATCAATGAGTCTTAAAATTAGTAAGGTGCGCGTAATGAAAAATATATTGGTGATTTTCGGTGGGTGTTCTGCTGAACATGAGGTGTCGGTTCGTTCTGCAAGGAATGTGATAGCTGCTTTAGATAAAGAATTTTTTCGTGCAATTGTGGTGGGGGTAAGTCGCTCTGGGGCTTGGTATTTACTGAAATATGATGTCATACCAGAAACTTTTACGAAAGTAACAGATGATCTTCCTGAAGATGCTATTTGCTCTCTTGTGCGTATGCCAAATGAGACGGTCATTAAATCTGCTGGTGGGAAAATTATAAAAATTGACGCAGCATTTCCGGTTATTCATGGTACCATGGGTGAGGATGGGACTTTGCAAGGGCTTTTCGAGATGATGCGCATACCATATGTAGGTCCTGGTGTTTTAGGGTCAGCAATTGCGATGGATAAGGATATTTTTAAGAGGCTTCTGGTAGATGCGAATATTCCAGTTGTGCCTTTTCTAACAGTAAATGATATCGCAAAAATTCCAAGCTATAAAGAAGCCGTGAAAACTCTTGGCTCTGATATTTTGTTCATTAAACCAGCTGTTATGGGCTCCTCCGTTGGGGTGCATAAAGTGAAGTCGGAAAAAGAATATTTAAATGGTTTGAATGAAGCTTTTAAATATAGCTTTAAGGTGTTGATCGAGAAATATATTCCTGGTCGTGAGATTGAATGTTCAGTACTTGGGAACAAGGACCCGAAAGCATCATGTATTGGGGAGTTGAAGCCGCATCATGAATTTTATTCATATGAAGCAAAATATCTGGATCCGGATGGTGCAGAAATTATTATTCCAGCTAAAAATGTGGATAAAAAGCTGGAAGATAAAATCCGCAAGATTGCCGTTGAAGCTTTTAAAGTAGGGCAATGTGTTGGTATGGCGCGCGCAGATTTCTTTATCGGGGATGATGGTGAGGTCTATGTTAATGAGATTAATACGATTCCTGGTTTTACATCTATTAGCATGTACCCAAAAATGTGGGCAGTGTCTGGAATTGGATATAGTGAGCTTATGACAAAGCTTTTGGATTTTGCTCAAGAGGAGTTTGATGCCAAGAGGAATCTTTGTATGGAGCCTGATGTGAGCTAGTGCTAAGTATATTAGTAGTACTAATATACCACCATTGTGAAAATTTTTGTATCCCCTTTATATAGACCAACTTGTATACTCCAAAGCATTGTGCTACTATGAGTGCATTATTTACGGAGAAAAACATGAAAGCAACACATCCATATCATTTGGTAAACCCTAGTCCTTGGCCTATTCTAACGGCATTTTCCCTATTTTTTATGACTGGTGGAACAGTTATGATGATGCATAATATATTTTTATGGCATATCATACTTTCAATTGGGATAATAGGCGTTCTAATATGTGCAATTAGTTGGTGGAAGGATATCATCATGGAAGGTCGCGTAGAACGGGCTCATACTTCTGCTGTGCAGCATGGTTTGCGTATTGCTATGGGGATATTTATACTTTCAGAAGTGATGTTTTTTGCAGGATTTTTCTGGTCATTTTTCCATGCGAGTATATTTCCAGATGGAATTCTAGAAGGCGTTTGGGTTACTAAGCCTGGCATATGGCCGCCAGCTCATATAGAAACTCTAGATCCTTGGAGTTTGCCATTTATGAACACATTGATTCTGTTGCTTTCTGGCACTACCGTCACTTGGGCGCATCATTCTGTAATGAATAATGATCAGAAATCAACTGTAGAAGCTTTGGGATATACAATAATTCTTGGCGCTTCATTTACTCTATGTCAGGCATTTGAATATCATCATGCATCATTTCATTTTACGGATGGTATATATGCTTCAAATTTTTATATGGCTACAGGTTTTCATGGCGCTCACGTTTTAATAGGCACTATCTTTTTAACGGTATGTTATTTTAGGGCTAGGAAGGGGCATTTCGCGCAAGGAAATGGTCATTTGGGCTTTGAGTTTGCGTCATGGTATTGGCACTTTGTTGACGTTGTGTGGCTGTTTTTGTTCACATTTGTTTATGTATTAGGAAGTTAGGTTATGTCGCAAGAGAAACAAACCATAGAATCTGCAAATCAGGCGATTTCTACTTTAGTATCAGAGCGGTTAAGCAAGGAACCTACACAACTAGATTATGATATTCAACAGAAAGAGGTGGAGGGACAGCGGGAAAAAGCTAGGTCGGAGCTGAACCGTAGTTTATTTAATGAAGAGAGAGCAATATCTACACTGATTGATGTTTTAGAGAGGCAGGCTGATCTTAAACTTGGTATTATACGTTCGCGTATCCCAAAAGGAGTATCTTTTGTCGGCGCTAATACTGATAATAAAGTTGACGTTGAAATTCGCGATGCGAGATTGCAAAAATCTTTGCCAGGCAGAGCAAAGCTTCCAAATGATGTGCCAGAAAATTGGATGGTTAATGCAGCAGCAACTGCCAGAGGCGCTATAAAATTACTCTCCTTATCTGGGCACGAAGCAGCTTCGGACTTAAAGCAAGAAGTGTTGATGCACTTACAAAATTGCATTAGTGCTATAGAAAAGAATGGCACCACCCCAACAAAAAGAAACGATTGTATAAAGCAAATGAATACGCAGATAAAAAAGCTTTTATGCAAGAATAATGTATCTATTAATGGTCAAAATTTAAAAGATTTAAAAGACAAAGATTTGTCTAGAATGATGATATATGCTAGAGACAGCGCGAACCTTGCCACGGACCATTATATTACTACTACTATTTCTGGTGATTTGTCTCAAGGTCAAAGAGTTAACCATATTCAATCTTTTATACCTGTAGTGCCTGTATCGGATAAATTAACATCCCGCTATCAAAATTTGAATCAACAAGAGTGGTACAAGTCACTCACTCCTATAGAACAAGCGTTAGCAAAATCTTCGGCTAGTAAGCTTACTGATGGCAAGCATATATTACCAACTCAATTGCAATTTATGCCTGGGGTACGTAATTATGGTATAAGTACTACGTGTTTTTCTCAAGATAACCAAATTGATCAAGAAAGTTCTCGTAGTTTTATGAGATCCGGTGCGCCTGCATATAATGTTGGGAAAGCTAAGGATGGAGCAGAAAGAGAAATGCATTCTATCACAGCAGAAAATGTTGAGCATGTGCAGACCATTGCTCATGCATCTGGTAAGGATGTAGAATTTCACCTTCTAACAAATGAAGTGTTTGATGAGAAAAGGATAGGAAAAGCATTAGCAACTATTGTAGCCCAGATTCCTGGGAAAGCTCTAAAACTTGATGACAGTGGTCTAGGGGAGGAAACATCAACGGATGAGTCTTTGAGCAGCACCGACAAGGCTCTTAGCAACTCTTTTGCAATTAAAGCATCTCCGTTGAGTATTACACACAAAAATAAGCATGCACATCTTTCTGGTATATGGGAAACGCTGAGCTCAAACGAACAAGAATTCTTATTATATGCAGCTTGTAAAAGTGGAAAAGATAGAACGGGGCTTGTAGATAAAAGTAATAATTTACTCTCAGTCAAAGAATATTTGGAATCTATTAATGTTGCTGATTTAGAACATGCATATAAAACTTATAATGATGCAATGCATAATGAATTTTTAGCTGCTAGTAATGGTGGATCTCGGGGCTCTAATGGCTTAAAAGCAGATACTTCTTACGTGCTTTTACCCAACAAAAGCATATTGCAATATGTAAAAAAAGCTACACTAGCAAATAAAGCATGTGCTGATTTAAATGCGTCAAAAGATAAAGATATTAGAGAGCATCAATCAACAGCATATACTACTCAAATATCACCTAGAAACCCTCAGAGTGTTGGGTATTCTAGAGTTTAAATACCTTATGGAGGATTAGATGTCGCAAGAAAAACAAACAATAGAATCTGCAAATGAGCAAGTGGCTGCCATTGCCAATGCGCATTTAAAGGAAATGCCACTTTATGCTACTATTCGTGGTAACACTCTTAGAGAAGAAGCTAATACAAAAGCAGAATTAGAAGCTCTTTCTGGCTCTGATCCAGCCAAGGCTTTGTCTAATCTGATAGAGTCTTTAGAAATTGGCGCTGATCTTGAGTTGGGAATTATCAGAACAAAAGTTCCTGCAGCCCAAGGAATAGCATTTGTTGGTGCTGATCCACAGACTAAAACATCTGTTGTAATTCGTGATGCAAGGTTACAAAGTGATCCTCAATTTGTAGGAAAAAGTGAGAATGATGTTAGCAAAAATTGGATGATTCATGCTGCTGCAAATACTAAAGGTATTTTAAAATTAGTAGAATTATCAAATCACACAGACAAAGCTACATTACAAAAAGTAATTATAGAGCAATTTACTAAATGTATGCAGGAATTACAAGAGCCTGGAACTACTCCTGAAAAGAGAACAAAGATCGTAGAGCGCATGAATTACGAAATGAAAAGTATTATTCAACCTCTTGAAATTAATGGGCAAAAGATCTCCTCTCTTTCTGATAAGAAATATGCAAAAATGCTAGTTACTGCTCGGGATTTTACTAATTTTGATAGAGAACATCCTTCTACAATCACTATTTCTGATAATTTAGTAAATGGGAAACAAATAAATCATATTGAATCCTTTGTGCCAGTAGCGCCTTGCTCCAATAAAGTGCAGCAAAGATACAGGCAATCAGAAGAGAAGTGGCGTGAGGCATTAAATCCAATAGAAAAATTGTTAGTGAGTGACTATCAAGATAAAATATTAGATGATAAACATATGATTCCCACGCAATTACAATTCTTGCCAGGTGTCCGTAATGGTGGAATCACATCTACATTTTTTGCCAATGACAATGAGATAATACCTGGGAGGCAGCATAGCGCTATTAGGTCAGGAACCCCTGCTTATAATGTAGGACAGAATCTTAAAGATGATAAAAACGCAATGCAGGAAATTACTAACGAAAATGTAGAGCATCTAATAAATATCGGATCATCTTCTGGGAAAAAAGTTGCTTTTCGTACTATTACTAATGAAATAGCTGGAGAGGCTCAAGCTGGTAAGGCCGTGAGAGAAGCGGTGTATCAGTATAGTAACAAAATGTCTGCTAAAAAATCGGATGTTGAGATTAAAGCATCTCCTTTGAGTATAACATTCGACGATAAGGATAAAAATCTTACGGAAATATCGGATAGGTTTGAAGATAAGGGTGTATGTTTACATATTGGTTGTAAGAGTGGCAAAGATAGGACGGGGCTGGTAGATCAGCATAATAATTTAGAGGTACTTAAAGAATATCTAAAAACTATAAAGCCACCATTAACTGAAAAGCAATATGACAAAGCGTATCAAACATATGTAAAAGCTGCTCATAATACAAGACTTTCTGGAGGTAATGGTGGATCTCTTGGCGCTTATGGTCTCAAAGCTGCTCCATCTTATAAATTAAGATTAGCTGCAAAAAATCTGTTAAACAAAATCAAAGACATCAACCTCTTTAACAAAGGTTCTGCTGATCTTAATGCCACCAAAGCTAAAATCTCTGCAGTAGACAATCCACATGAAATTCCAGATCATGATAATAGCTCCCTTATTGCGCGAGATAAAATTTCTTTGGGCAAAAAAGTTTTAAATGTTTTTAGAGGTAAGAAGAGTGCTAGCCAAAATATCAGGTAAAGTTGATTCTATATATGATGATTATCTTATCATAGATGTATCAGGTGTAGGATACCGCGTTTTTGCATCCAGCGGCACACTAGCACATTGTCGTACAATTGATAGCATAAGTCTGTTAATTGAAACTCATGTGCGCGAAGATCATATACACCTCTATGGCTTCCTGAATATTGATGAAAAACAAGCATTCAATCATTTACAAACAGTTGCTGGAATAGGCGCGCGTGTTGCAATGAACGTACTTTCCTGTCTTACGCCATCCGATATTCAAGGGGCGATTGATGCTAAAGATAAAACGGTCTTTTCTCGGGTTTCTGGAATTGGCCCCAAGCTTGCTGAGCGTATGTTGTTGGAATTAAAAAATAAAACATTCAGCATGAGTGCCACAAATTCTATTTCTTCGAATATGAAGATCGATCATAATATCATTGATGAAGCTAGCCAGGCGCTGGTGAATTTGGGGATCAATAAAAATGAAGCTGTAAATATTGTAAAAAATATAATGCAAAATTCTCCAAATGCGACTATAGATCAAGTGATAAGGACTGCTCTACAGAGTAGGGGATAGGATGTCACCCCCGCGTAGGCGGGGGCCCAGTTTCTATATTGCCTGGATCCCCGCCTGCGCGGGGATGACAATTGCTACTCACAACCACAACATAAAAATATTATGATAGAAAACGATATATTAAACGGAGAATTACAAGAAGAAGACCAAGATACATCCATACGTCCTTCTTATCTCAATGATTTCATTGGTCAGAACCATCTGAAACACAATCTATCCGTATTCATGCACGCCGCAAAGAGCCGCACAGAAGCTCTAGACCATACATTATTATACGGCCCTCCCGGACTTGGCAAAACAACGCTCGCACATATTATTTCTAAGGAAATGGGGGTGAATTTGAAAGCTACCTCTGGGCCTGTTATTTCCAAAGCGGCTGATCTTGCTGCGATCCTTACAAATCTACAAGACAATGATGTATTATTTATTGATGAAATACATCGTCTTAGCATAACGATTGAAGAAGTTCTTTATTCGGCCATGGAGGATTTTGCTTTGGATATTATGGTGGGTGAGGGGCCAGCTGCAAGGTCTATCCGGATCAATCTTCCAAAATTTACATTGGTTGGTGCCACAACGCGCCTAGGGTTACTCTCAAATCCATTGCGTGACAGATTTGGTATTCCTTTGAGATTAGATTTTTATACTCCGGAAGAGTTGAAATTAGTGCTCAAACGTGGATCGGAAATAATGAATATCGAAATATCCGAAGATGGTTCTCATGAGATTGCATCGCGTTCTCGCGGTACTCCAAGGGTAGCTTTAAGGCTACTTCGGCGCGTAAGAGATTTTGCGGAAATAGATGGTCATAAAATTATTACAGATTCTATTGCGGATAGTGCACTTTCGAAATTGGATGTAGATAAAATTGGCCTTGATGGCAATGATTATAAATACCTCCGCTTCATAGCAGATCACTATAATGGTGGCCCTGTTGGTGTGCAGACTATAGCTGCTGCTATGGCCGAGCAGACTGATGCGATTGAGGATACTATCGAGCCATTTTTGATTCAGATCGGGTTTATTCAAAGAACGCCGAGAGGAAGAATGCTTACGGCAGAGGCGATGAGGCATATAGGTTAATTTGTCATTGCTTATACGCTATGATCCCTTATAACAGGTGGATAGTAGCAAAGTTGGGAGGATGTGGCACATGAAAATTTTTGTTTGACACAAAATAGCGTTGTGCATATAGTAACAAAATTAATATTTTTTGTAAATCATTAAGGGTGGTATAAAATGGGTGGTGTATATAATATCAAATTTAACCCTGATTCCACAAAGCTTGTAATAAGAATTATAGGTCAATTTTTGTGGATTGATCCTGAATGTGACGTAACATCCGTTGTACATCTATTGCTATTAGATAAATATACAGATTGCAACATCATAAATATCGGATCAGATAAGTGCCCAGAAAATGATGATGATAACTTGACAGATATCTCGCTCATAGGAAAAGCGTTAAATGAATTTTTGCATGGGTGTTCAGCACATCAAATAATTCCACAAAACTTACGCGAAATAGCTGTGTATATTCACTCCCATGGCTACAATTATGGTGACAAAGGATTTAGATTCCAAATTAAACCGGGCTGTATTTTAGGTACTTACAAAAGCGTAGAAATTAGCGCGTCAGAGCTTTTTTGTCAATTCGAAGAATTTTCTAAACATATTATGCATCCTCTAGATTTTATCGTACTCAGTTGTTATGCTGGAGCCTTACATAATGAGGATATTGCGCGTTATTTACCTACAGAATCCAGAATTTTAACATTTTCAGAGCATGATAAACCGACGAACTATATGCAACTGCTACGTGGACCAGACATTGATATGCGGCAATTAGCAGATCTCAACCTACCTTTTCTGGAGAAGTCTTTGTTAATAGCAGCTTCTCGAGAACATTACAGTGATCCTCATACCAATATTACAATTAGTTCAGTCCATGATAACACACTAAGAATCTGTTTAGGCCCAGACCAACAGAGAGAATTCGTATCTCTTGTACGAAGCGATGCGGTGAATATTTTAGATAACCCATATATGAAATATTTAAAGCAATTAGGGCTAAGTTGCGAGAAACAAGCCCAAGTGCTCAAATCACCAGATCATGATTTGGTTGGAGATGATTACGATTATCTATATTTTGCAAGCGCACTTGCTTTTGCTCACAACGAAAATGATTTATGGGCTATAGTTCCATACCACACTCTCCCCGAACTTTTAGGGATAGTACAACCTCAATAAAGTAGTTTAGGAGAGTGATAGCTTGCGGCAAGTTTTTAGCACAAAAAACCATCAATAAAAAAATAAATTCAAATTCTTCAAAAAAAGCTCTTGACCCTATAGTTGCTATATACCTTATACTTCAAAACCAAGGAGGCAAATTATGACTAAATGGTATGTTAAAGATTTAAGCAAACTAACGAATGTATCGGTGCAAGCGCTGCATCACTACGACCGTATCGGTTTGCTAAAACCATCTTTAAGACTTTCCAATGGTTATCGTTTGTACTCTGAAAAGGATTTATTAAAACTACAACAGATTGTAGCTTTGAAGTTTTTTGGATTTGAACTGGCGCAAATAAAAACATTATTGACGAGTAATGTAGAAACGTTAGAACATTTCTCTGCACAGGCTAAGTATTTGGAACGAAATGCCCAAAACCTGCTTGAAGCAAGTAAAATACTTCAAAAAGTTATTTCTGAATCTAGTGATGATAAGTCTGTTACTTGGCAAACTATTATCAAATTAATTGAGGTATATAATATGACTGCACAACTTGAACATTCTTGGGTTAAAGAAATCTTTACACCCGATGAATTAAAACAATATACGACTTTTGAAACAGAGTGGAAGAGTAATTCTACTCCAGAACAGAAGGTAACATTTGAAAATAATTGGGCGAACTTAATTGCGGAAATGAGTAGCAATTTAAGCAATGATCCAACATCTGAAATCGGTATTTCTATCGGCAAAAGATGCATGATGCTTATTAACGGAGTATATGGTAAAAAATATGCTCATTTACGTACTAAAAAATTCGAAAAGGGATTCGCTGAAGGCAAAGGTCTTGAGGAAGTAGGTTTCACTCCAGAGATAGTATCTTGGCTGGATAAAGCAACGGATGCTTATTGGCGGGATCGTATTTATGGGATTTTGGATAAAGTAGGATCTGGGGTG
>CANNRM010000003.1 GCA_947508155.1 Rickettsiales bacterium
ATTTAAAATATTTCCTACTACACCTTAAATCCTTACGTCTGTATAATAATAAAAAAACTTGTATGAAGAATAGAATGTGATATAGTACGGGAGTCACTCTCGTTAAGAGCGCACTTCTGCATTGGAAATCAAAAACAACTAATGTTGGTTTTGATTTCCAATGCATCTGCGCTTAGCGACTGAGTTTGTTCCTGTAGAAATGAATATAACAATTAAAAGAAAAGCATAAAATAATGCCTATATTTCATCTACATTCGCAGCATATTGGTAGAAGCAATGGAAGAAGTGCTGTTGCAGCATCGGCTTATCGTTCTGCAAGTCTTTTGGTAGAAGAAATAATAGATAAAGCTACTGGCGTTTGTTTTGAGCAAATACATGATTATACTAATAAAAGTGGAGTAGTATTTAGTGAAGTAATTGCTCCCGATGCATCTGCGCTATGGATGACTGATAGACAAAAACTCTGGAATATGGTGCAAAATAAATTTGATACCAGACGAGATGCTGTGTTCTCACAAGAGATTGATCTTGCATTACCTGTTGAGTTCTCTCAAGGTCAAAATCTAGAATTATTAAAAGAGTTTGTGCATGATACCTTTATCAAAGAAGGGATTATTGTTGATACTAATATGCATTATGATAACCCAGAAAATCCGCATGCACATTTGATGCTTTCTACTCGTGAAATAGTATGGGATGCTGATATTAACGACTATACATTTGGTAATAAAGTGCGGTTTTGGGATACGAAAGAGTTTCTTGTCCAAGTTAGACGATCATGGGCTGGTTTTATCAATGAGCATCTGGAAATGCATGGGTTTGATATGGAAGTATCTCACTTGTCTTATCAGAGCCAAGGAATTGACCTAATGCCTGGAATTAAAGAAGGTCTAGGTGGAAGAGTGCAGGGATCAGATAGGACCGAACTGAACAAGGATATTCGCCTGAACAATGTGATGAGAATACAAGAAAATCCAGAACTTATTATTGATATATTACGTAAAGACAGAGCCGTATTTACGCGGGAAGATATAGCAAAAGAGTTATTTAAAACTTATGCCGTAGCAAGAGAGGTTGACTCTGATCTTAAACTTGGGACTGGTCAGGTAGATAGCCCAAAGCAAGAATATAATGATATTGAGATTAGTAAATATGCTAGTGATCTTGCTAAAGTAATGGCTAGCGATAGACTTGTATGTTTAGGATCTAAGGATTTAGAGGGAAGAGTACTTTATACCAGTAGAGTTAGATATGAATTAGAGCAAGATTTGCTTCGTTCTATAGATATTTTGAAGTACGGAGAGGGTGGTTTTCATAAGCAAGAAAATGCTTCTGGAGAGTTATTCTTGAAGGATGCTCCGCGCTATGATCGTTCTGAGTTACTATTAAAGAGTGAAATAGATAATAGGGCCGTAGTACGAAATCATTGTCTAGATATCTCTATGGAAGATTTGGATAAGAAAGACTTAGCTGTTAGCCTGAAAGATAAAGCATTTGAGATGTTGGGAATGACTCGTAGATGTTCTAAAAACTTAAGTGAGAAGCAGAAAGAGGTGGTATTAGGGGTACTAAATGGTGCAGATATTAGTGTAGTTGAAGGTCTTCCTGGTGCTGGTAAGACGTTTGTTATGAGGGAGATTGCTCGTCAGTATAAAAAAGCAGGGTATAACGTAATAGGCATCGCCGTTAGTGCTAGTGCAGCAAAAGAGCTAGGCTCTGTTGCTGGGATTCGTTCTATGAGCATTACAAAATTTAGGCATGAAATTGAGAGAATGCGTGGACGAGATAAGAATGCCTTTGCTCCTAGTCTTTCAATGAATTATTGGCAAAAAGGTGATGAAATTTATGATAGAAAAGGCAAGAGTCTACTTTCTAATCGTACTGTTTTAATTGGTGATGAAGCTTCAATGATAGATTTAACTGAGATGCATTTTATAATGTCAGAGGTGAAGAAGTCTGGGGCCAAACCAATTTTTCTTGGAGATAGAGGTCAGCTTTCATCTGCGGGCATTAGTGGCGCATTTGAGATGGTGGCCACTCATGTTCCGCCACTCAGGCTTGATGAAGTAAGGCGTCAAACCTTAGAGGAGCACAGAGAAGCGACGAAGCTTTTGTCTAGGTACAAGGTGGCAGATGCGATAGATATTTACAGAAAAACAGGAGTGTTTAAGTTTGGAAGCAATGGGGATGAGGCTAGAGGTGAGTTAATTAGAGATTTTGTGGCAGAGTATATAGGAGAGAATGCTAATACATCTGGGGTAGTAGCTCTCAGTTATACTAACGACGAGGTGGTAAGGCTTAATGATGGTATCAGAGATAAGTTAAAAGAGAGTGGAGTTGTTTATGGAGATGAGGTCTTATTTGATACGTATACGTCTAGCGCTGGTTTAATCAAAAAAGGTTTTGCTAGGGGTGATAGAGTTTTGTTCAGAAAAAATAATAAATGGCTGGGTGTTTTTAATGGAGATACAGGTACTGTAGTTGATTTTGGTAAAACTAAAGACGGAACAAGAGATACCATAAGTGTAAGGCTTGATACAGACCAAAGCTTTTTAGGGCTTGATGTTCCTAATGTTGTGACGGTAGATAATCATTTTTATAAATCTATGAATCATGGATTTGCAGTTACTATTGCAAATTCTCAGGGGCGTACATATAGCAAGGTGTTTGCATTACTAGATGAATATATTGGTTTTCACAGTTTTAACGTGATGGTAACAAGACATATAGAAGCTTTGAAGGTATATCTTGGGTATGAGGTACTAGAGAATGAGTTATACAAAAAAATTAGTCTTGATCCTAAGGGAGCAAAAGAGATTTGGAATATTAAGTCAGATAGAAAAGACATAGACAGTCAAAAATATGCGGCACTTGTGGCTTTAGCTCAAAAGAAAGATAATAGAAGCATTTCTGAAGATTGGCGAAACTTAGCTTTTAGTCATGAAGGTGTAATTGTAAGCGAGTATATTGCAGTAAAAGGAGAGGCGATAAAGCTATCACAGACTATAGATAGTTGGGTAGAGCAAGGAAGGATGAAAGGAGAAGGGCGCAAAGCGCAAGATCACGAAATGTATAGTGAGTTGCAAGCATCTTTGGGATCTCGACGTGCTCTTGCATCGCAGATTTGCGATGATATAGATGTATTTAGTAAGGTACTAACTCAAACTGGGATTAATTACAATACAATAGAGAAACATGCTGGACGAGGAAAATATAAGTATTTCTTTGAAAGAAAATCTGAATCTGCGTTGAATTCAATACCCAAAGGGGGTGTTTCTATATCGCCCTTAAGAGAGATAGAAGGTTTTGCTAGTCTGCTTGACTCTTGCAGAGCTTTGAGAGCTTGTGACATAGGGCCATTGTTTGAATCAGGTGGGATAGGAGTATCTAAAGCAAAAGATCTGATAGTAGAACTTCAATCTAAAACCAGAACAATATTAGAGAGCTTTGATGAAAAGAGCTTAGAGGTGGCAAATGCAAGGCTTGCTATAGATGAGGCTCATAAGATGAGGTCTGATGCTAAGTTGTTTGTGAAAGATGGCTCTGATTATTTAGGAAGTCATATCAAGTTATTTTTGGAAAAAACCTACAAGAACAATCCAGAAGAGATTCTTGAAAAGTGGTCTAGATTTAGAGATGAGTTATTAGAAGAGGGAAAGACTCAAGGAATAGAACAAAAAGAAAGTATCAATATAGCTCTTGCTAAGATTAATAAAAATCCTCAATTATTAGGCGCATTAAAAGGAGTAGGTCTTGGTTCGGTCTTGGCATTTGGGCCTACTAGGTTTCGGGCTACTGTAAATATGCAGTATGTGCATGCACAATTAGAGAAGTATGAGGATTATAGAGAGAGAATGCCTGAAATAGAGCAAGATCTTAAGTATGGTAAATATGATGAGAAGATTTTTGAAGCAACTGCGAATCTGCACAAGTTAGAAAAACAAAACGTAACCTACGAAATAGAGAAGTTTGTTAGAGAAATACATTCTATGGCAAGTGCAGCTGCCTTAAGCTCCAACCAAGCTAGGGCTTCAGCAAAAGCTATTGTGTGGGCTAAAGATGAGTATGTAAGCTCTAGAGTTAATTTTTATAATGAGATATTGGAAGACAAATCTGGGGAGATTGCTGTGAAATACGAGAAATTACAAACAGAAAAGAAGATATATTCTAATAATAAGAATAGTACATATCAGGAGCGAGTGTCATTTGAAGATGTGAGTCGTAATATGTCGCCTAGTTTGGTTGAGGAGATATTCAGGTCTTATGCACATTCTATTAACCCAGATGGTAAAATCGAGAAAAAAGGCTCTAGAATTAGTGCTGGCAGCTTGGGTATGGATTTGAAGACAGGTCTTTGGCATAGATTTAGTACAGGAGATGGTGGCAATATATTTAACTTTGTACGTGAGGCTAAGGGCGGAGATATAGTAGATGCTTTAGAGATAGTAGCGGGGCATGCTGGCATAAGAGGGTCTGATAATTCTAATAAAGTATATAATATCCATAAAACGCAAGCAAATAACGTGGAGTCCGAGGAGAAGCTAGAACATAAAGGACCTGTCAATGAATGGATACCTTATAGGGTAGTTCCCAAAGGCATGCCAGAGTTTAGTCCAGAAGAGCATCTTCCTAGTATAATGTGCACAAATGAATTTGGTGGGTTATACACCTATCGTGATCAGAAAGGTGATGTAATAGGACATACTATTAGGTTGATAGCTAAGGATGGCTCTAAACAAGTGCTACCTGTATCTTATTGTAGGAATGAGGCTTTGTCGGAAGGCAAAGGCGAGGATGCATGGAGGCTGAAAGGATTTGAGGCTCAGACGTTGAATGTGGGAGGAATATCTTTTAATACCTCAAAACCTATCTATGGATTAGAAAAACTCTACATAACAGAAAATAAAAATAAACCAGTGCTCATAGTAGAGGGTGAAAAAACAGCAGAAAAGGCCCATGAGTTATTTCCCGACTATGTCGTGATATCATGGCTCGGAGGAACATCATCTGCTGATAAGGTTAATTGGGATGTACTTAAGGGCAAAGAAGTTGTTATATGGCCAGATAATGATATACCTGGTCTTAATGCTGCAAGGGTGATAGCAGATAAAATTAATGGCAATATTGGTGGTATAGGGAAGTGCGCTATAGTTAATCCTTCTGCTTTGAGTTTTATGGATAAAGATAGCCAAGAGCGCAAAGACATCACATTACAACATAAGTGGGATCTTGCTGATGAACTTCCTAAGGGACTGAGTCTTGAGAATCTTGAAGAGGTACTTGCAACTTCAATAGAGGGTAGTAAGACTCTTGACTCTACTGAGAATCTTGTTTCTACAATACATAATGAGGAAAATAAGAGAATAATTTGGCAAAATAGAAGTGCTGGGTTGCTCTTGTCACAGCTAGCTGTGAAATCAATTAGCGCTCATGAGATTAAGTGGAATACAATGTTAGGATCGAAAGAATCTTTGGCATATATGAAATATGCTGAGGCTCGCAGCATATCAGAAACACCACATGAGTTCTTAGGCTTAGAACATGGGCTTTACAAGGAGACATTGGTTCAAGTGGCTCTTGGCAGCAAAATGCTCCTAGAAAAACCGCCCGAAGATATAAACATTCCAGAACTTTTGCGGAGTGTCTCTGAAAAGTACGAAGAGAGACGTGCAAACTTTACAGACCACATTGATTGCTCTCAACAGCATATAGGGGTGTTGGCTAGTATAAGCAAGGATAAAGCTGAATTAATGGGTATATTAACACGAGATGTACTGCTGCTGCACAAACTACAGCTTGAATCAGGACAGGCTATATCAAGTAGTATAGTTGAAGAAAACCAATCTGACAAAGCTGCTTCTAAATCTGTAAATTACAAAACGGTTCTTTGCGATGTACATAAAGAGGTTGTTGCAGATGATATTTATAATATCGTCCATAATTATTATATACCTAGCGCAAGAGGTATGGCGCCGTCCAAGCTGGAGGATAAGGACAGAATTGCTATAGCGACATTGGTAGATGATAAAATCAATAGAAGCGATTGGTGGAAAAAGTTAGCAGAAACTAGACTTGAGATAGGATCGCAGAGCAATATCTTAGATACTAATAGTAGTGATAATGCAGGAAATCATAGAGGTGGTTTTGCAGAGATAGAAGGCTCGTTTGGTAATATTTTTAAAGAGATTAAAGAGTTTGATCCAGAATATAATCTTATAGCCCTGAAAGAAGAGCTTCTCAGTCTAAAATGTAGTTTAAGAGATGATGTGCTGAAAGCTAAGTGGGTTGCAGCATTTAAGGCGTACGTATCTCCTCAGCTCGATGCATTTACTTTATCTAAAGCCAAAGCAAAGAATCTGCCAGAGTTAATACAGATCATGGATAAAGAGAGAAAATACTGCGCTGCGATAAAAGATGCTCATCCAAATGCCGTACAAGTGTCATATAATAAGGAAGATGATAATAGAATTATGGCTGTGACTATGCACTATAGAGGCGATGCTAAATTTGCTGATAATTTAAAACAAGATGCATCAAATATAAGCAAGTTTGGTATAGTGTTAGAGGAAGAAGAGTTTGCGAAGATTAAAAATAGTGACAATCACAAAGATGTAGCTGACAAGTTATATGCCCATTGCAGAGAGCATGCTATAGATCAAACTCATAAGAATTTAGAAAGTATTTCAGAGCATGGGTATTGTAGGTCTGGGGATACTCGTTTCACTAATAAACATAGCTACTTAAAACATGAAATTAATCGTGGTGAGATGCATCATTATTTGAAAGATACTGTGCATGAAGATTCTTTACATAAGATGGATGATCATATCAAAATCATTAGAACCCAGCGTCGTGAGTTACGGCTAGAGCAAATGCAGAAAAATTATGGCATGAGCATGGGTATGTAAGGTGTAGGGCAATTGCCAGGAATTGTGTAATCAATAAATAGCTAGTGCAGATACGTAATATAACAAAGGAACATGAAATATATGGACCTAGTTTGTAGGAATTTGTTATACGATAGACTAGAGAGTTGTTATATATTGCCAATTAAATATAAACGTTAAATTATCACTTGTAGTTGTTTATTTTTGTCTGTATCTTATATTAAAGGAGGTAATATATAATTTACTATTAATATGAAAGATCGCTATGAGTGGGCAACAAAATTTCAAACTTGCATTTATTCAAGTAGATTGCTAGACAAACTTCTATTATTAAACCAGCAAGCCAAACAGAAAATAGATATTGCAGAAGTAAAAAAAGCTATTTTTTATGCTAAAAAGTATCATGCTGGTCAAATACGACAATCTGGGGAGCCTTATTATTCGCATCCTTTAGAAGTTGCTTATATGATATCTGATTACCTTTTTAGAACAGATATTATTGTCACCAGTATATTGCATGATATTTTAGAAGATACAGACCTTAATTATGAAATGATAGAAAATCTGTTCGGATCGCGTGTTGCAGGTCAAGTAGAGGATTTAACAAGAGTAAAAGAAGCTCATAAAATTACCTCAGCTGAGATGGTAGAATCATTATGGATCCAGAAAAAATATGATGTTCTACTAATAAAACAGTTTGATAGGCTTCATAATATACAAACTATTGCCGCTAAATCTCCAGAAAAAATTCAAAAAATTATTAAGGAAACAATGAGTGCCTTTACAGTACTTGCAGCATATTTAGGCATTAGAGATGTAGAAGAGGAGATAATTTCTTGTTGTAGAAAATTTATCACGAATTCTGCGCCTCTGGAAGCTGCTCGGGAGAATCTACTAGAGAAGAAAGATGCTGAGCTTCTTTCTCTAATTCTTCAAAATGACGTATTGCATAAATAAAAGCTATGGCTGTTGGAACCATTACAACAAGTATTACTCTATGGCCAAAAAATTCAGAAAAATAGACAAGCCCAAAGGAAGTTATAACATATACTACTGCCCGCGATAAGGCGTATGCGAAAGTAGCATAAGTAAACCTTTTAAATACAGGGAAATGCTTATAAAAGATAGGGATAGCTGGGGTGCCCATAAATCCAAATACTACTATAACGGTTTGAATAAACATAATTTGGAAAGGAGATGTAAGATGACTGAACAAATATGGACAAATCAAAACAAATAGCATGAATATTGCTAATCTGACTTTGATAATTTTTAAAGGATATATTTTGTAGCTTAGATATGCGAGTATAAACCAGCTAAAAAGCTGTATCATAGATACTATAAAATTTTGGTGAATTACTTCTTCTGGACTAAAGTGAAAGGTATTTTTAAGAATACTGCCGCAATACATGTAAGCAAAATAAAAACATATTGGCCAAGAACATTCTATAATAAATAACGCAACGGCAGTTTTAGTTTTTACTTTTTCATTCCAAATAACGTTTGTATCGAGTATACTAGGGTCATGATCAGATTTAATCATGGCAGATTTGATTCTACGTTTTGCATCCGCAAAATCAGGAGTTTCTCTCATGCGCGTTCTTGCTACAGCTCCAACTACTGCTACTAAGGCTCCAAACCAAAAAGCGTTTCTCCAATCAAAGTCAAAGGAGGTAACAAGTGATGCTACTCCTAAGGCACAAGTGCCTCCCAAAACTCCAAATACAGCAATAAGTGTGACTGCTGGATATTGTACTGGTGGCTTAGTAATTTCTGTTATATAGAGATCAGCTCCTATGACTTCTCCCATAGAGGACATACCTTGCACTATACGACATGCTGTAACAAGATAAGCTGCTGTAATGCCTATTTGCTCATAAGTTGGTAAATTGGCCATTGTAAAGCATGACAGCGACATCATCATTGTTGTGATAATAACAGTTGATTTACGACCTATATGATCTCCGAGATACCCAAATACAAGTGCTCCAAATGGTCTTAAGACATAAGATGAGCAAAAAGCAAAAGCGGTAAGTAATGCTGTGGTATGTGGATCAGTTTTTGGGAAAAAGAGTTCATTGAGCAATACTGACATATGTACATAAAGTAATAGATCAAAATATTCAAGGAAGGTGCCTATAGATAATAGTCCTATGGCTTCTTTTTTTTGCATGGTTAATGATGAATATGTTTCTGTATTTTGCATATAGCCATTGATTTTAGAGTTTATTTATTTTTTACTTACCTGGATTGTGGCTTGCTGTCTGGATATTGAAATTGTTAGGTGGCGTTATGTGAATCAAATTTCTTTCGGCCATTTCTTTGTGTGTGAGCCATTCATGGTCTTGTTCTAATATTTGAAAGCGTAGTTTTTCAGTTTCTTTGTTTATAATCGGTAATGGCATCTGAGATACAGCGGTATAATGAAAACCATAAAACTCTATTTTCATCTTGCGACTTAGATTTTCTAGTGATTCTATGTTATTTAACATATCATCAACAAATATGATAGTTTTAGGCCGGTAATTGCTTTGAAGTAGAACATGTTCCAACATTTTAGCTTTATCTATTTGAGCTGTAAGCATTACACCTGATTTTAAAATAGGTACCCCATCATTTTCTTCCAGTTGTTTCGCATATAGATCTGTTTTTATGGGGGTTAGAGTAGAAAAATCAAAACCTAGATCATGTAAATGTTTGACGCGCCAATCTTCTATACTATCAATGACACCAAATTTACCTGTATAAATGGATGAAAGCGCCATAGTAGGTATTTTACGGATTTTGAGTTCAGCAAATATATTCATTATTTCTGGATCCACTAGACGCCATTTTGCTTTAGATGCAGTAATGCCATATAATTCTTTCCACTCTTCTTTAGAAATGCGATTCTCTATAGCTTGCCATAATTCTTTGCGATAAGGGTGGCGATTTAGAGTATATTCATCAGTTGGCATAATAAGTACGTGGTCTACATCAAAAATCACAAGTGTATCTTGATTGGCGCGTCCAATAGCTTCTTTTAAAAGGATGAAATTGGAAATTTTTATAACATCAGCTAATGCTACATTTACTATCATAAGGGAACTTAAAATTATTACGCTTATTACGCGAGTTATGATTGTAATCATTATTTATCCTTATATCAAGTAAAATAAATCTATAGTTGTGCAAACGAGTATTATTTATTTATAATTGTTGTGCATTACTTCGCCTGAAACAATGGAAATATATTGTTGCCAAACTGAGTAGTAGAGATATGTTGTGCTTATGTGCCAGTATGCGGATAAAGTACAACCATAGATAAATATTAGCAAAGAAAAGCTTTGAAGTAAATAGTAGAAAGATGTTAATATAGAAATATTATAAATAGGGCTATAATTGACTTGCTTGAATATGCATTATTTGTCAATGTGTATGACGGTTTCAATAATTGTTATGTTTTTTATATATCAATAAGAAGCATATATTCTTGTGTAGTATGAAGACTTTGTGGTAGATTCACTTTTTTAAAATTAGACTCTTGCTATGAACCCTAATGTTATTAGGTCCTTTAGAGAGTAATTTGAATAACTGAGTATAACAGATTTAAGACTTACAATGTTACATATCGCTACTAATTAGTACAGTAATAATTCTTGCTCTTGGTAATATATTTCTTAAGAAAATGCTTAAAATTAACCAATCTACGTCAAAATATCAATTATATTAAAAATATAAAATTTTTTCTTGCCATTTTAAGGATCTTTACATAATATCCCATTAATTCATCCTGCAGTTATAGTAGTTATGAGTATATGCAATTATTTTGAATTGTTAGACAGCAATAAATAATTTGACATTATACAACCATAATTACATGATAAAGTACAAATACTTAACTATGAGTTTATTTATTAAAGTGTCAGCAAGTAGTATTAGCCTAATTTAAAGATAAGAAAGTTAAGTCGTGAAAGTTTTAAAAATAATAATAATTATTCTTGTGGTTAGTTTTAGTCGATGGAGCTTGGCAGAGGAAGTTGTGGAACAACCTGATGCTCCGCCAGCAAAACAATCCAATTGTTTTGAAATCAATGAAATTGCTTTTAAGGGAGCGACTCACATGTCAAAAAATCAGAGATCAGAATTACTCAAAAAATATGAGCGTCGTTGTCTAGGCGGTAGTGATATACAGATTTTAGTGCGTGAAGTGGCAAATTACTATATCGGTAATGGTCATGTTAGTACTAGAGTTTCAATTCCTGAGCAAAATTTACGCAGCGGAAAGTTAGTTTTAGAAGTGCATGAGGGCAAAGTGGAGCACGTAGAATATCAAGAGTCAGGTACTAACAGTGGAAGGAACAGATTTAATATTTTACCGGATCCACGTAACCAGATATTGAATCTACGAGATTTGGAACAAGCAGTGGATAACATGAGTCGCCTAAAATCCAATAATACAACAATGCGTTTACAACCTG
>CANNRM010000004.1 GCA_947508155.1 Rickettsiales bacterium
CATGTAAAGAATCAGCGGATTGGCTAACTGCAGCCTTCACACCCGAAATATCTAAGCTTGCAAAAAAATTCCAAAATACATCATTTGGTCGCGCAGGTAGTGCTAGTGGTGTTTTTAGCAAAATGGGTGTCCAGCCTCCTGATGAAGGGAAACAGTTTAAAGCAAATATTAATAGGGTTTTTGGAAACTTTCTGGGTAGTAATAAAAGCGCAGCCGAAGACATAAAGCAATATATGATGATACATTCAATGTCAGATTATGGTAGGACTTACGGATTTGCAAGAGCGAGCATGACACAAGAGACAAACTGGCGAATATCAGGTGATCTTGCAACCTTGTATCTTCCTATGTTGCTAACAATAATGAAATGTTTAGTTTATGCATCTTTTGTTATTTTGATCCCAACGATGCTTATGGGGGGAGGTATGGGAAAATATTTAACTTATATTTCGGTGGTGGCGTCCCTCCAGCTTTGGCCAGCTCTTAATGCTGTACTGAATATGTTTATAGACCTTTATAGTGCAAGTAATATGAAGGATATAGCTGGGGGAGGTATAAGCTTTACTAGTTATAGTAGTGTAGGTGATTACTCGGATAAAATTGTAGCAGTAGCTTCTGGCTTGCAAATGGTCATTCCATATCTTGCATTCAATATCATCCAAGGTGGGGTAGGTGGTTTCATTCATCTAGCTAGTAGCATTACAGGGGCATCTACAGCAGCAGCAGGCGCGGCAGCCGGGGAGGTTACAACTGGCAACAAAAGCTTTGATAACTACTCTGCTGGAAATACGCAGGTTGCAATGCAACAAGGTTTCAAAACAGACTTCAATAGTTCTTATAAATCAGGAGCTAGTGAAGTACAGCATAGCGATGGTACAATGGAAAGAACAAATGCTGATGGCACTAAAACATGGCAAAGTGGTGTTGGAATGACTATGTCAGGTGGTAGTGTTAAATTTAATATGAGAGAATCTCAGTCTGGTCAGATCGCTCATCATTTATCTGACGCGCAGAACCTTCTTAAATCAGAACAAAGATCTTATCATGAGGCAGATAGAGAAACATTTGGTAAAACAGCAAGTTTTGTTTCCAACCTTGCACAGCGCGAGAGTAAAGGTGAAACTTTTGATTATTCCAAAGCTGGAGAACAAGGTAAGGCACTACAACGAGCTGTTGATAATGTAAAAACATTAAGAGAAAACTATGGATATGATTGGACCCAAGCGGCAAATGCAACACTTGATGGCAAGATTCCTCTAGGTGGAGCTATTGGTGGTGCAGCAGGAAAAGTGCTAGGCGGTGGTGTGGTTAGTAAAATTGCTGGATTAGCTGGAGGTATGGTTGGGGATTCGGTGATAAATCTTAGTGGGAGTGTTTCTGCGAGTAATAATAGTAATCAATCATTTGGAGATGAAGACCAGGTTAGTAGAGATCAACGCACAAGAGAAGACTATAACAATGTAGTGAAGGCGTCGTCTAATGAACAATTTGCTACTTCAAACAACATAGATAAAAGTTATAGTGATGATATACGCAGAAGTGTTGAAAAACAAAAATCTGCTGAAATATCTATGAATACTCAAGCGGATCGTGTTGAGAGTTTAAGCACTGCATATCAACAAATACAGTCAATGGATGGATCTTATGATAAGGATATGTATGACGCTGTACAAAAGAATCTAGCAGATAAATACCACAATGGAGACCAACTCGCAGCTCATAAAATGATTGAGAATCATGATCCAAGAGTTGCAACTATGTGGGGAGCTATGGTTAATCAAGAAGTAAATGGGCTTGTTGGTGCTCAGATTTCAGCTGCCCAAGTTCAATTCTCAGATGAAAACAAATTAAAAATATTAGATGATGCAGCAAATAAATATAATACTAAGATTGAAACAAACCATACAAAGGGTGTAGTGGACGTAGCAACTGGACAAGGTTTAGATCCTAATAACAAGGAGTTTGTTACAAATAATGTGAAGCCTAAAGTTGATAGAATGATGGATGAGAATGATGCCGCCTATACAGTAGTGAAGAATGAAAATGAAGCTAAAGAAGAAGCTAGACAAAAGGCCGTGGACCAATATGAAAAAGATAGAATAGGTCAGGGGAAAATGTCTAAGTTTATTTCTGTTGGTACTGGAATAGGTGGTCCTACGAAACCTTCTACTGTTAACACCAAGGATAGAAAATCAGAGGTAATAGAAGCGGCATCTCAAATACCAACAAAAGAGCAAAAATGACGAAGAACTATCTATTTATATCTATTATGATTATGGATGTTTTGACTTAAAAAAGAATAGGATGGGTTGTAAATGGCAGCAAGAGGATTAGTTATTGGCCCAGTATACATGCTATCAGCATGGGTACTAGTATTACTAGAAGCGGAGCGGGGTGTTATTTTCCACCCCGTAACTTCTTCCTTCCAAGCATTGGTGTGGAAGATAATAGAAATAGGGCAATTTGTTAAAATAAAATACAAAGTAAATGGTAAAGACCAAACGCCAACTATTTCTGCCGCAGAAACGTCTGGATTAACATTTAGACTATCTGAAACAAATCCATATATCGCAATGAATATGATGGTTACTAATATCATACCTCTAGACATAGCAAATAGAGGATATCTATCATTTAGTAATTGTCCTTGGCTATTTACAAAGATTTTATCGCTATTTAAAACAAGAGGTTGCCTGCTGTATATAAAAGATGGCACTAATAAAGCAGTAGCCAACAATATAAAGGCATCGATCATGGGTACAGAGGTGCGAGCCAATGATGATCCAGCAACTATTCCTGCCCAAAACATCAGGTTCCAGAAATTATCTTTAGTACAAAGTTTTTTGATCATGATTTTGTCTCGCTTTTGTATGCTTACAAGCACTATTGTATCATTGATCAAGGGTGTGAGTAAAGGCTTTTCGGTTAGATTTACTATTTTTAGTTGTGGAATAAGTGGTTTTGTTGCATAAGAGATATGGTGAAGGATGCTTGAAAAGTTGTTAAAGATAAAAAAAGGAATAAAAATGAGCGACAATAAACTGACTATAATAAACGATAGTCTTATAAATGATGTAAGGACTTTGATTGAAGATGCCAAAGGTAGAGTAGCACGAGTAATAAACAGCGAAATGACAATGCTTTACTGGAATATTGGTAAAAGGATCAAAGATGAAATTTTACAAGATGGCCGCGCTGAGTATGGTGAACAGGTGGTAAAGTCTTTGGCTGTCCAGTTATCGGCCGAATATGGCAAAGGGTTTACGCACAAATCTATTTTAAGAATGATACAGTGTCATGACATTTTTCCAGACGAACAAATTGTCGCGACAGTGTCGCGACAATTGACATGGAGTCATATTCTAGATTTGTTACCCATTAAAGAGCTTAATCAAAGGGAGTTTTACACCTATATGGCAATCCATGAAAACTGGAGTGTGAGAGAGTTGCGTTCTAAAATATACAAGATGACATATGAAAGAACTATAGGTACTCAAAAGTCTGGTGAAAGTGAAAAACAGATGATGCAGTTGTTGAAAAATGAAAATCAGCTAAATCTTGATTCCGTACTGAAGGATCCACTTGTTCTAGATTTTTTACACTTACCTGATGATTATACAGAAAATGATTTAGAAAGTGCTATTTTAAAAGAGCTTGAGAAGTTTATTTTGGAGCTCGGAACTGGCTTTGCATTTGTTGCAAGGCAAAAACGTATGACTGTTGATGGAGATCATTTTAAACTTGATCTTTTGTTTTATCACAGACGTTTGAAAAGGAATGTGGCTATTGAGCTAAAACTCGGGAAATTTAAGCCTGAGTATAAGGGGCAAATGGAATTTTACCTGAATTGGCTCAAAAAATATGAATGTTATGAAGGTGAAGAGGCTCCAATAGGTATCATTCTTTGTACAGAAAAATCGCATGCTCAGGTAGAACTGATGGATCTCTCATCAAGTGGTATACATGTGGCACAATATTGGACAGAACTACCACCTATTGATGTATTTGAGAGAAAAGTACAAGAGATAGTCTTAAGGTGCAGAGCAACATATGAGGAAAAGGGCAAAGCAATTACGGGTGAGCAAGCATGAAACGCTAGAGATCAAGTCGGTCAGCAGATTATTGACCAATTGTCGCGACAGTGTTGAGACAATTAGGTGCGCGTATTAGATAAAAACATAAAATAGGAGTAAAAGATGACAAATGACATGCAAATTTCGGATCAAAATAGTTATGTGATATTGATCAATGAGCTCAAAACTCAGATAACTCAAGCTAGAATTAGAGCTCACTTTGCTGTAAACAAAGAACTTATAATGCTTTACTGGAATATAGGTAATAAAATTTTAGATAAACAAAAGATAGAGGGGTGGGGTGCAAAAGTAATTGAGAATATTTCTAAAGATTTACAAGTAGCGTTTCCTGAAATGACAGGATTTTCATCTACAAACCTTAAATATATGCGCCTTCTAGCATCTCGTATACAGTATAATGAAATAAGCCCACAGCTTGTGGACCAAATGCCATGGGGACATTTACGTTGTCTTTTAGATGCTTTTCAAGAGACGCAACAATTGTTTTGGTATATCCAAAAAACCATTGAAAATGGCTGGTCTCGTAACGTATTGAGCTTGCAGATAAAAACAGATTTATATGCTAGAGATGGTAAAAGTATTACGAATTTCAAGGATACTTTGCCGCAAATACAGTCAGATTTAGCACAGTCTATTATAAAAGATCCCTATAATTTGGAGTTTTTGAATATCAAAGAGAAGGTTGTTGAAAGAGATTTAGAGAATAAGCTTATAAGTCATCTGAAGGATTTTTTGCTTGAGCTTGGCCAAGGATTTGCCTTTGTCGGGAATCAGTATCATATAGAGCTAGAAGGTGAGGACTATTACATAGATCTCGTATTTTATCATATTAAGCTGAAATGCTATTTTATTATAGAACTCAAGACTGGTAAGTTTAAACCAGAATATGCCGGTAAGTTAAATTTTTATCTAAATTTGATGGATAATCATGTGAAAGAAGAGTCAGATAATAAAACTATAGGACTGATTCTATGTGAGGAAAAAAGAAGTATTACTGTGGAATACGCTATACAGGGCATCACAAGACCTATTGGAGTTTCAGAATTTAGGCTAACCGAGAAATTACCCTCCGAACTTCAAAAATATCTTCCTACTATAGCAATTCTAGAAAAAGAGTTAAGTAAAGAAATAATGGATGATAGCGATGAAGTGAATTTAACAAAAGAAGCATAGTGTTATGAAATTTATTCCTATAAAAAAACTCAAAACCTCTTTATTAGGCATGATATTTGGCATATCTATTGGTTTTGGATATGAGGAATTCTATGGCATTGGTACGTGGTATAGCTTTGAAACTCCTACAGAATCTATGAGTGTTTGTTTTACTCCCCCTTCTGGGTGCGGAAGTTTGATTGCTCGTGAAGTTATAATGGCACAAAAAAATATATATGTACAGGCGTACGGCTTGACCTCTTACTCAATTAAGGGGCAATTGATTGCCGCAAGTAGGAGAGGAGTCAAAGTTAGAGCAATACTAGATGGCAGTAATTTTTCAGGAAGCAAATCTGTCGTAGATGATCTAAGAAACGCTGGTGTAGAGGTAACACGTGATAGAGTTTCAGGGATTGCTCACAACAAAGTAATAATTATTGATGAACGGAAGGTTATTACGGGTTCATTTAACTTTACCGAGGCTGCGGATAAACGTAATGCAGAAAATGTTTTGCTGATTCAGGATAAAAGAATTGCATCAGAATATCTAGCAAATTGGATGAGACGTTGGGAGGTATCACAATGATGAATAACTATATTAGAGGTGGTCAGTTATTTCTGCACAAAATGAGGATGCTAAACCAGGTTTGGGATAAAAGCCTCATTGCATCATTTTTTGTTGCGTTAATTATTACATCATATTTGACGTATGATCAATATGCTAAGTTAGACTATGCTGCAGGTATTACTTATGTAAAAGCAATAACGGTTATTCAAGTTGACAAAGCATTTTCTAAAAATGGTACTTCAAAAATTACTGCAGCAAGCAACAAAGGTATATATGCCAAAAGTATGACAGCAAAAGATGTACTAAGCCACAAAGGGTTTAAGGCTAAGTATAATGAAATTAGTTCTACTCTTGTTAAGAGCACTCTTTTGATGCTAGGAGTCATGTTGGGTATTTTTACCTTTGTCATATTAATTTGGACCAAATTTGGCAAGCTTGCGGGGGAGAAAGATATTATCAAAGGTGGAAAGATTTTAAATGCAAAAGATGTAGCAAGATTTCTAAACAAAGCTCACAAAGCAAGCCATTTTATCGTTGGTGGAGCACCACTTGTAAAGGACAGTGAAACCTCGCATATTTTGATTACTGGGACTACTGGTTCAGGTAAAACTACCTGCATGAATGAGATACTTCCTCAAATTAGAAAGAATAATCAGCCTGCAATAGTTATCGATTGTAATGGGTCTATGACACAGAAATATTACGATTCATCAAGAGGAGACATGATTATTGGATCATATAATGACCCCCTGTCAGACGAGTGTTGCAGTTGGGACTTCTGGGAAGATGCTGCAGATGAACATAATCTTGCCATTATAGCTAACTCTCTTTTTGCAGATAAAGGAGGAGGCTATGATGAAATGTGGAATAATTCTGCAAAGCAGTTTTTCAAGGATGCAGTAAAATATGTTATGAAGGAGGCTATTGCTCAGGGTGCTGAGCCTAGTATGAAAAGTTTATATCAATTGCTAGCTCATGACAGTCTGTCTGATGTTGCCAAAAAATTAAAAGGTTATGCATCTGCTAGCATACTTGATCCCAAGAATGATAAAACCGCTATGTCCGTTAGGACTAATACTATAGCATTTATAGACTGGATGGAAAATTTTCATGAGACAGACAACAAATGCTCAATTTCAAAGTGGTTTAGCCAATTAGTACAAAACAAAGAAAATCCTGCAAAGATAAGTGGCAGATGGTTCTTCCTTAGGTCTTTCCCTAAACAAAGAGTCGCTCTACGGAGCTTTCACTCAATGCTACTTGATTTATCTATTAATCATTTGATGGAACTAGGTGAGGACCCTGATAGACGAATATGGATGATTATTGATGAGTTGCCAGCCCTAAAGAAATTACCTTCTCTTTCGATGGCCCTTAGTGAATTTCGAAAGTATGGAGGTTGTATTATGGCAAGTGTCCAGTCTCCACATCAATTATTTGATATTTATGGACAAAACATGGCTTACTCGATGCTGGATCAGTTTAATACTAAGTTCATTTTTAGAACAGACGAACACAACTTCGCAAGCTATTTGTGCAAAGGTTTTGGAGATATTGAATATAAAGAATCATCAGAGAATTATTCTTATGGAGCTCATGAGATGAGGGATGGTGTGAGTTTTTCAATGCTTGAGAAGAAAAAAGCACTTCTCAGTCCAGCAGATTTAGCAAATCTGGCTAATCTAGAGGCTTACATGAAATTACCAGAATCCGAGATTCGATTGGCAAAGATCAAAGTGAGCCACTAAGGTGTTCAACTCATATATTCACGCCTCTAAAAGCTTAAAGCCATAGGGCCAACGTCCCTTCTATCGGTATTTTTTCTATAACTTACGTGCTAGCGAATATTTTGGTTGAACTGATATTTTACACTTGAGGGGTAAAATTGCCAATTTGGATTTTTAGTTGGTCAACCTGAACTAGGAGGATGCACAAACGTCAAGATGACCAACACGCAGCCACGCTACAACTTTAAGTTTACCATGTCAAGCACAAAAATATAAAAAGTTGTTAGATAAAAATATTAGGGCTATTATATACTTTTTTAGTCCAAACTATGACTTTTTACCAAAATACTGCATGATATTCTTTATAATTTCATTTCTGCTTTGCAAGAAAATTGAGGGATGTTTTTCTGCTATTTGTAGTAAGGCACAAGATGGGCTAGATGGTTTACGCACGCCTCTTTCCCAGCTGCTATAGGTGGCGTATATTACCCCTAGTAAATCTGCGAATACGGCTTGACGCATTCCATATTTTGCTCTTATCTTTTTAATTCGTGCTGGACTCATAACTCCATCTATCATCAAAAGGTCGAAGTCTAGCATTAATCCAGTTTTATCATTGTTATTTTCTTTTACCATATTTTTTTATCTCATTGATTAATTGCTTTCTATCTGTGCGTACTGTTTTGCTATGTAGAGGCGTTTTTTAGTTTATTAGGTTGTAGAGTAGTAAAGATTTAATATTTTGTCTAGTAAAATACATACAAAATAAATACAAAGTACGTATTTTATATGTATTTATATTACTTGAGGTTGATAAACTCATTTAAAATGTTTGATTTTTCTATATACAAATGCCTATGGTTGTGTCAGAATGCGCAATGTGCAGTAAGGTAATCACTATGAAAGCAAATGGGATGGTGATTTAAATGCGGTAACAGCGTAATATTGGTAGGTAATTATGTTAAAATCTAAGATTGTACTTGCTAATAATCTTGGCATAGAACATTCGTCTTTAAGAAGTTCAAATATTAAAATCAACCAGAAAATGAAGGTATTAGCATCAAGCTCTGAAAAAGATGCTAAAGGTGATCCAGCTCCTAATACTTTAACAGTAAATATGACATTTAGTTTTTCTAATGCAGACAAGCATGGCAATATGGTGGGCGTTGTACCTATCAACATACCAGGCAATATATTATTTAGTATGACAGATAATTATCTCTATAAGCATAGTCATGATACCCAATTAGACCTAGTCCAAAAAAGACATAGTTGCGGTTTTGATAAAAAATACCACAAGGATGCTGTACAACAAAATGGTCCCGCTCATTACGATGAGTCCTACTATAATCAAAAATTTCATCACTCAGAACAAGCATTATATACATATCTTAGTGAGAGGAGTAATCTGGACCATATAGCTAGTCAATTGAAGGCTAGGGGTGTTTTCGATAACACCACAATAACCACAATAACAATAGATATGCATTCTGTGAGGTATGTATGTGGTAATTGTGAAATTGGTGGGTTTGGCTTGATGAATCCTAGTTATGCTTTTAAAGATAATTTATCTAAAGCTTTATTGGCACAAAATTTGGTGTTTAAAAGCAATGCCCAGTTTTATATCACAGCTTCTGCAGAAAAACCAGATGTCAAAGGAAAGTACTTGTCCCAAGAAGATCATGTTGATGTTAATCTAGCAACTCTAAAGGATGCTTTCATAGAATGTGATGCTAATATTGCGGATATTCTGATTGGAGAAACAGATTTACACCTACGTACAGCGTTTGTGAGCACGAAGCTCAAAGAAAATGGCTCATATAACACATTAGGTAGAAAGTATAAGTTAGTTATGGATGAGATAAAGATAGATGAATATGCCAAGATGATTGCTGCTGGAGCTGAAATCAAGAACTTAGACAATTTGCTAGAATATATTTGTAGAGAAGAAAGTTCCAAAAAAAATATCAAATTGGTTAGAGAAGCTTTTACCGAACTTTTTGCAATGGAAGATTCAATAAGAAATGTGTCTAGCAAAGTGCTAAAAGATAGAGCAGAATTTGACAGTGAAATAAAATTGGATCACGACTCAATCAATAAAGTCAAAAAAATATTATTGAGTAACCATATTGAGCAAAAAGTTGTGTCAGACCTTAGTCTTAAAAGTCTAAAAAATATGAGGGTTTTTGTTGATAATGATGATGTGAAAGGATTGATAAAGTTGATGAAGAGTGGTAGTTTTATAAATCAAATAGACACACTTTCGCAGAATGAAGTTGAAGCTTTTCATCAAATTAAAGACCAAATGAGCTTCAAAGAATTTATGAATAAACATAATGACCATGGCGAGGAATTGACAAATTTTATTTTAGAAGCGATGGATGCAAATATGAGTCTAGAAGAGAATTTTGAAATGAATTTTTCTCTTTATGTTGCTGGGAGATCTATAGCTGTAATTTCATCCTTATATGATGCTTGTGACGCTAGTGATATAGAAAATTTGTACGATGCCATTCGTTTAGAAATTACAAATCTTACTGCAAAAAAACTTAAAGACTTTGTGGATCATAGAGTGGTTAAATATATACAGGCGCTATATGAAGATGAGGAATGCTTGAGTTTCGATGAATTATCTGCTGCTTATGATGAGGACATAAACATGTTTTGGGATATCATTTGTGACCCTGACCGTATAGGAGCTGAGAGTATTATTAACAGTTATCGAGAATGTAACTCATTAAACCGTTCTTATGATTCTGCATATGAGGATGAATATGAAGATTGTGTGGAGGCAGAGTATGACGACTATGACGATCCGTTTGGTTTAACTCCGTATGACAGAGCTGTACAGAACGAGTATGATGATTATTCATATGATTGCACTAGTATATATGAGGATGATTGATGTTGGCCAAGCGGTGTGACACAACGTGCAAAAAGTAAAATGCACACTACGTATCCTATACCAAAGTTTTCTTAGCTCATTAGATTCGTCAGATAGCGATAATGCACATAATGTTAGTGATTATTTGGGACAAAGAAGTGGTGTATCAGTCGATTTTTAGAAATCCAAAACCCTTATCCAAACGCCCTTTTGAACCCCGGACTTTCCATAACACATATTATACGATCGGAAATATGTAAGCTTTCACCCCCTATGACAGACACATGGTTTTAGGGGTTCCGCAAAGAAACGACTTTGTCGCATCTACCAAAAATTCTGAGAAATCTACGCCTTGTTTTGCACAAGTTGATCTTATCGAGATCATGCGCTCCATAAATCTACTA
>CANNRM010000005.1 GCA_947508155.1 Rickettsiales bacterium
AAAGAAAAACTAGAGCGTGCACATAATGAAGCTATAGAATCTGTGCATACAAGTACAATTAAAATCATACATAAAATATCAAAAGAGAAAGGCTTTTCTATCTCCTTACCAGCATCGCAAACACTCTATTCTGATGAATCTTTGAACATCACAGAAGAAGTAACGAAGCAATTGAATGAGACTGTAATGGACGTAAAGTTGAATTACTGATATCATTATAACCTGAGTTTGATGCAAGAATTTGCCAGAAACGTCATTGCGAGGAGGGTCTCAGCCCGACGTGGCAATCTCACTTCTGCTATAAAACACACTGATTTGCCGCATGTAAAATGAGATTGCCACGTCGCTTCGCTCCTCGCAATGACGCTTTGTATCAGCTTTTTGGGCTAAGACTTACATACAAACTCTCATACATGCCGTAAATTATCAAACACAGACTCAAGAATCATACATGCCGTAAATTATCAAACACAGACTCAAGAATCATACATGCCGCTACCTGATCATCCATCTGGTGGCGATCCTTCCTATTCATTCCAATCGATTTTAACAATGAATTCGCAGCTGACGAAGTCATCCGCTCATCTTGCATATAAATCACCTGCTTGCACAATGTAGCAAGCTTTGATGCAAACTCCCGAACCTTTATTGTTTGCTCAGAATCCGTACCATCCATATTGAGTGGCAAGCCTATTACTATCGCACATGGCTTGTGTTTTTCCAACAAACCAATTATATAAGCTATTTTTTTCTTATCATTTTCAAACCGCAAAACTTCAAGAGGCATAGCCATAACTCTACTTCTGTCGGATATAGCAAAACCAACCTTTTTCTCCCCCATATCAAGAGCTAGAATCGGTGCATTTGGCACGAAATATTGACAAAATTCTTGCAGTGACGTGGTTATCATGATAGTTTTCTTTTCTTAAACAACGAGTATAGAGAGCCATTATATTATGAAACCATCATTACCGCAACTAGATACATCCGTACTGAAACAAGCATTCATGTTGACGCTCGGATATTTCCTACTGTTTGACGCATCAATATTGCTTTATAAATACGACCATTACAAAGCCGGGCATAGCCTTGCTTATGCGGAATTATTCAAGGAATCATGTTATGTATTTCTAATGATATTCGCAGGGTTTGTGGGCTTTAGTATCAATAATATATTATTGAAAATCTATGCATTTTTCCTATATGCATCGGGCGCTATGGTCAGTTATTACATATACGCCCAAAAAATTCTCCCAAACAAACATATTGTTAAAGCCTTTTTTGATGTAGAATCAGTAGCAGCATACGAACATGTAAGCATCAAACTCATAGCATGGATTCTAATAGGATGCGCAGTTTGCGTATATATCCTACGAAAATACAATGCAAATGACCCCAATAGCAACTTCTCGAAATTTTTATGTTTCGTACTATTATTTGCATCTATAGCTAACATAGCAACACCATTCTATAGGGTGTTTACCAGTCATTTACCAATCAATTATCTACATAATTCATATGAATATTTTTTACATAAATTCACAGATCATGACAAGAAAGATATTGCTGACAAATATAGCTTCAAAAGTGATGCTGATGACGACCTAATAGCAGTGCTTATCATCGGAGAATCAGCTCGATTTGATCATTTCGCTTTGAATGGATATAACCGCCCAACAACCCCCAGGCTAAGCAAAATATCAAACCTTACTTCATATGAATGTGCCGCTAGCGCAAATTCAACATATCCCGCCGTTTCCAGCATGCTAAGCCGCCTTCCACTCACTAATATAGAAGAATCACTAAAAGAATCTAGTGCGCTTTCTGTTTTTACTAAATTAGGCTTCCATACATCTTGGATCGCAACTCACTCTTTAACAAAATATTTTAGAGATTATGATTTTAATCTATATGATGAAGTTGATTTCGCACTAATTCCTGGTGGGTCACTACTCTATCCCCCCAGCAGCTATGATGAGGTGATGATTCCATTTTTCGACTCAGAAATCACCATACCAGGCAAATCTCTTATTGTACTACACCCTTCCGGTAGCCACTGGAATTACTCCGCAAGATATCCTCAGAGCTTCAACAAATTCACCCCCTCATGCAATAATACCTCTGGCAAAAATGACCATTCCTGTTGCAAGCCAGATGAGCTAGTTAATTCTTACGATAATAGTATTCTTTATACTGATTATTTCATATCAGAAGTTATAAACCGCTTACGTGATAAAAACGCTTTTGTTATATACGTCTCTGATCACGCTGAATCCCTAGGCGAAGAAGATTTTTATGGACATGGCGGAGAAATTCGCCCAGAACAAATGAAAGTACCATTTATATTATGGTTTTCTGATAAATTCTCAAAGACTAAATCTCTTAATATCGCCGCCGTTCAAAAACTTTCTCATGATAATGTATTTCATTCATTACTAAATTGTGCTGATGTAACATCAGAAATTATTGACCCTAAAATGAGTGTATGTAGTCTCAAATGAACATATCCGACCAAGCTATTATAATCTCATCCAAAGCATTTCAAGAAACAAGCGCTATTGTAACTGTTTTTACCAGAGAACATGGCCTTCAAAGCGGCATAGCGAATAATATCAAATCAGCTAAAAATGCTCATATTTACCTTGCTGGAAATTTTGTAGATTTCTCCTGGAATGCACGATTAGCAACACATATGGGCTCTCTGAAATGCCAACTAATCAAGGCCTATGGTGCAAAAGTGATGCATAACAAACTAAGCCTATATGCGCTAAATAGCATCCTAAGCCTTATTCAAATCTCTCTTAAACCGCATGAAAAATATACTGATCTTTTTGATATGCTACATAAATATATTGCACAGGATAAGTTCTCATTCATAGATTACATAAAAACCGAATTATTCTTGTTGCAAGAAATTGGATATAGCTTAGACTTTTCATCTTGCGCATCAACAGGCACAACCGAAAACCTATCTTATGTATCCCCAAAATCCGGGAAAGCTGTATGCTTAGAAGCTGGCAAGCCTTATGATGACCTCATGCTCAAATTACCAGCCTTTTTGCTTACTGATGAAATCGAACCATGCAAATTACAAATAAGAGAAGCGCTGACGCTAACGGGGTATTTCTTTAAGCGGCATGTATTTATGGGTGGGAAGGATACCGTAGCGAGGGAGATGTTCAGAGATGTTGTATGTGAGTGAATATTCCGCTCTGGTACAAAAATTGTATTCAAGCCGTCATCCTCGAGCGTAGCTCGGGGATCTCATGACATAGAAGCAATATTACTCTTGAATGCCAAGATCCCCGAACCTACTTTGTAGGTCCGAGGATGACGATTGCACATCTACTCCGCAAGCAACACATCCACACCTTTTGTGGAAACAGAAGCAACACCAGATGTGATTTGAATCTCTTTTATAATCTCCCCGCTACGGTAAATTGTAATATTACCATCCTTAAGAGATGCAATCATTGGCATATGATAAGGCAACACACCAAAATCCCCTTCAGCGCCAGGCATAACAACCATACTAGCTGAACCTTCATATTCAGTTTTTGATGGAGAAATAATGCGTAAATGTAATTCTGTGTATTCCATAGTTATATATATTATATTTTTTGTTGTACCAAGTCCCAAATTAGCCGCACAAATGCAATTTCAGGACGACGCCTGCGTAAGCCTACACTTAGTAGGTGCGCAAAGGCGAGATCCGCAAAATTGCTTTTGTGCGGTTAATTTCGGACCTTGGTATTAAGCGCTCATCTTAGCAAGCCCCTTAGCCTTTTCAATCGCTTCATCCATATTACCAACCATGTAAAAAGCAGCTTCTGGTAAATGATCATATTTACCCTCTACAAGCTCTTTAAATCCGGTAATTGTGTCTTCTATAGACACAAACTTACCAGGTGACCCTGTAAATACCTCAGCCACATGGAATGGCTGTGACAAGAAACGCTGAATCTTACGAGCGCGTGCCACAATCAACTTATCTTCTTCAGATAATTCATCCATACCCAAAATTGCAATAATATCTTGCAATGATTTATATGTCTGAAGTACTTTTTGAACCTCACGCGCTACTTTGTAATGCTCATCGCCAACCACACCAGGATCAAGCATTTGAGAACTACTATCAAGTGGATCCACGGCAGGATATATACCAATTTCAGCTATTTGACGATTCAGAACAGTAGTTGCATCCAAATGCGCAAATGATGATGCTGGAGCAGGATCAGTCAAGTCATCCGCAGGAACGTAAATCGCTTGTACCGACGTAATAGACCCGCTTTTTGTTGAGGTAATCCTCTCCTGCAATGCACCCATTTCTGTTGCAAGTGTAGGCTGATATCCTACAGCTGATGGAATACGCCCTAAAGTTGCTGATACTTCAGCACCAGCTTGAGTGAAACGGAAAATATTATCAACAAAGAATAACACATCTTGTCCACCATCCATATCGCGGAAATGCTCAGCAACAGTAAGCCCTGTCAATGCAACACGAGCACGCGCACCAGGTGGTTCATTCATTTGTCCATAAACAAGAGCTACTTTAGATTTTTCTAGATCTTTCGTATTAATAACACCAGACTCCATCATCTCATGATAAAGATCATTACCCTCACGAGTACGTTCACCAACGCCAGCAAATACAGTATATCCACCATGCGCTTTAGCTACGTTATTGATCAATTCCATGATAAGCACAGTTTTGCCAACACCCGCTCCGCCGAAAAGACCAATCTTACCGCCCTTTGCATAAGGCGCCAGAAGATCAATAACCTTAATGCCAGTTACTAGAATATTTTTTTCTGTAGATTGATCTACCAAAGCTGGTGGATCTGCGTGAATTGCTTTAAATTCCTTGGATTTTACCGGACCTTTCTCATCGATAGGCTCACCAATCACATTCATAATCCGACCTAAAGTCGGTTTACCTACGGGAACTCGGATTGGATGTCCAGTATCTTTCACTTCTTCCCCACGCACCAAGCCCTCGGTTGAATCAAGGGCAATACATCTAACACCATTATCGCCAGTATGTTGAGCAACTTCTAGCACAAGTCTTTTGCCTTGGTTCATGCATTCCAATGCATTTAAAAGCGGAGGAATGTTACCACTATCAAATACAACATCTACCACGGCGGAAATCACCTGAGATATTCTTCCTATATTTTCTTTTGTCATGTCTTTTTACCTATCTTCTGTTTTTTTATCATAATTCATTATGTGGTACCGTCATCCTCGAGTGTTTGCTAGCAAACCTCGGGGATCTCAGGAGGAAAGAGTGATATTCCTCTTGTGTCATGAGATCCCCGAATTTGCGTTGCAAATCCGAGGATGACGCAATCTGACACCGCGATAGTCAAAAAGCACGCGTTTAAACTGCTTCAGCACCCGATATTATCTCTATCAGCTCCTTCGTAATCATTGCCTGCCTATTTCTATTCATTACAAGAGTCAGTTTTTGTATCATATCTTCAGCATTGCGTGTTGCATTATCCATAGCCGTTGTGCGCGATGCTTCTTCACTAGTTCTACTCTCCAGAATTGCATATTGCAACTGCGCCGTAACATACATCTCGATAAGGTCTTCAACTAGAGTCTCCCCCTCTACCTCACACAAACTAACCTTATCAGATTTTTTGATCTGTAATGGCAGCAGCTGTTTAGCAGTTGGAACTTGAGTTACCGTATTTTTAAACGAGCTATAATATATATCGCATGATCCTACATGCTGAGTATCCCTAGCAGTAGAAAGCATTTTCATGATCTTAGCAGATAATGCGCATGTCTCATTAGTTCCAAACCCAAGACTATTATGAGCTTCTAATAGATAATTTTTGTAATGCGCATTCACAAACTGCGTTGGTTTTTTACCTATAGTAATAATCTTAAACGGTATACCATCTTCAATATATTTAGCGATATCAAACTTCAACATTCTTAATATCGCAGAATTAAAACTACCACACAATCCTCTATCCGAACCAAACACAACGAGAAGCTTTACCTTGGAAATAGTTTTTTGTCCAAGCGCAACTTTTGCTAATACCGATAAATCGCCATCAGCACCTAACACATTATGCACCGCTTCTTCCACAGCTTGATGATACACCCCAGAACCATCTAGCGCCATTCTGCTTTTACGCAACTTCGCAGCCGACACCATTTGCATTGCTTTGGTAATCTTCTTCGTAGATTTGATACTCTTGATTCGCAAGCGTAACTGCTTTACATTCGCCATTTCTTTTCCTTATACGTCAATGCAATCTAATTAAATTCCTGCACAATTTCATCCAAAAAGCCTCTTAGTTCAGCTTCAATCTCTGGAGTAATTTGCTTCTTCTCGAATAATGCCAATAATAGATCCTTCTTGTAAAGATCCAATGATTCATGCACTTTCGCTTCAAAATCACGAACCTTATTAACAGGAACAGCATCCAAAAATCCTTTCACACCAAGGAAAATACTCACAACCTGCTTCTCTACACTATAAGGCGAATATGGCGCTTGTTTTAAAAGCTCAGTTAGTCTTTTGCCACGTTCAATCAACCTTTTTGTTGATTCATCTAGCTCAGAACCAAACTGCGAAAACGCCTCCATCTCTCTAAACTGAGCAAGCTCTAGCTTAATTGATCCAGCAACCTGTTTCATCGCCTTAATCTGCGCAGCAGACCCCACACGACTAACAGATAGCCCCACATTCACAGCGGGACGAATCCCTTTGTAGAAAAGCTCACTCTCGAGGAAAATCTGACCATCAGTAATAGAAATCACATTCGTTGGAATATAAGCTGACACATCCCCAGCCTGCGTCTCAATAATAGGAAGAGCAGTTAGAGAACCACCTCCCTGATCATCAGACATTTTAGCTGCACGCTCCAAAAGACGCGAATGCAAATAAAATACGTCACCAGGATAAGCCTCACGCCCAGGAGGACGACGAAGCAATAAAGACATAGCGCGGTAAGCAACAGCATGTTTACTTAAATCATCATAAATAACCAATGCATGCATACCATTATCACGGAAATATTCCCCAATAGTACAGCCAGTATATGGAGCCAAAAATTGCATTGGCGCAGGATCAGAGGCAGTTGCAGAAACAACAACACTATATTCCATAGCGCCAGATTCTTCTAATTTACGCACAATCTGTGCAACTGTTGAACATTTTTGCCCAATCGCAACATATATACAAAATATCTTCTCTTTATTATCACCAGCCTGATGCGCGTGCTTTTGGTTCAGGATAGTATCAATAGCAATAGTCGTTTTTCCTGTTTGCCTATCACCAATGATAAGCTCACGCTGACCTCTACCAATTGGAATCAAAGAATCAATCGCTTTAATACCTGTTTGCACTGGCTCATGAACACTTTTACGCGATACAATACCAGGCGCTTTGACCTCTACTTGTGAATAAATAGGCTTCTTAATAGGCCCCTTACCATCAATAGGATTACCAAGCCCATCCACAACACGACCCAAAAGCCCCATACCAACAGGCACTTGCATAATCTCTGATGTGCGCTTTACGGTATCGCCTTGTTTAATTGAGCTATCAGAACCCATAATAACAATACCAACAGAATCTTCTTCCAGATTCAACGCTAACCCCTTTACTCCCGATGAAAATTCAACCATTTCACCAGCCTGAACATTGTCCATACCATATACTTTCGCAACACCATCACCAACAGCAAGAACTTGGCCTATTTCGCTTAAATTTGCTAATGATTCTTCCTTAGAAATTGCTTTCTCAAGAAGTGTGGACATTTCATTTATATTCAGTTTCATGTTTTCTCTCTTTTTTCTATTGTCGTCAACTATACTCTTAAACTTTGTAATCTCTGTAGCCCCGTCCTAACAGACGCATCATACATCATAGCACCAAAACGCAGAGCTACCCCTCCAATGAGAGTAGGATCCACCTTATGCTCTATGGAGAATTTTTCCTTGAGCTTCTTTTCAAGCATTGCCTTACACTCAGCAATTTCCTTGTCATTCATATCACTTGCGGAGATAAGCGTTGCGCGCGTCATACCGTCATCAGATATTTTAAGCGTCAACATCTCATCATAAATATCATTTAGATATTTCACTTGATTATTACGTATCAAAACATGCAGCAAATGCAACGATGTCTCATGCATTTTGCATAGATTGATAATTTTTATTTTTTCATCAAATGAACATATACTAGATGTAAAAAACCGCTCCAGCTTTTTATCTTTGCTCAGAACTTCGTTCAATGTATAAAAATCTTCCAATACATCTTTCAAAGCTTTGTCTAGCTTTGCTTTTTCAAAGAATACCTTAGCATATGTTTTGTATAATCTTATGTTTTTCATCTATCCACTAAATTACTTTCTTTATTTTCTCAAGAGTTTTTGGCCTGACCAAAAGCTTCTTAAAAAGAGCAATTTCTATCTCCAAAATTTGTTCCTCAAGTAAGCTAGCCGAATTTATTCTATCTTGCAATTCTTTTACGATAAAAGTTGTATGATCACCTAGTTTTAAATCTGCATATGAGGAAATTAAGTCAATTTTGCATTTATTATCACTTCCACCCAATGGCTTATAATTCAAAGATGATGCATCCCATGCCATCGCACGCTCCAATAAATCACACTCATTCATAACCACTTCGCCATTCTCAATACCATAATCATCAAAAAAGCAATAAGCTGAGCTGGATTTGTTTTGCGCAATAATATTCCGTAAATTCTTGACAATCTTATCATTATCTCCGCAGGCTAGCATTACCATTTGAGTCACCCCACCCCACCCAGGAATCAACCCTACTCCTACCTCTACCAAACCAGCAGCAAGATCTAAATGAGCAAATACTTTATGCGCATGTAATAGAAGCTCACATCCACCACCAAGCGCAACACCCTTCGCGCAAGCTACAACTGGCACTTTGGAATATTTCACCTTCATCATCGCTTTTTGCCCAAGCTCTAGGAATTTTGTTGCAGCTTTGGTATCGCTTCTTTTAGCCATGTCCGCAAAAAGATTCAGATTCGCTCCCGCAGAGAAATTTTTGCCTTCATTATATATAATGAACTTAGTGGCATTGTTTTTTTCAGCGTAATCTATAGATCCTATTAAAAGATTAAAAACATTTTCATCCAACACATTCATCTTAGTTTGTATGGTAAAAACAAGGGTACCAGGAACTGGTTGACATAGATAAGCCGCAGGATTTTGAAGGATTTTTCTAGAATATGGCGTCACATCGTGCGACGCCAGTACGTCGCCCATCATCTCAAATGGCCCCCTTTTCCAGCTATAACCCAATCTCATCCCAGTATCTATATCTTCCTTACTACTCGACACCACATTAATCAGGCTATTTACATAAGCAAAAAATTGCTCGATGATAGAAAGAATAACGTCATTGCGAGGAGTCGGAGACGACGTGGCAATCCCCCTATTATTTGACGTGAGATTGCCACGTCGGACTTTGTCCTCCTCGCAATGACGCTGCCCCAACAAAGCATCCACATATTCCATACTTCCAAAATCCAACACCTCTCGCACCTTCACTCCATCCACATCGCGCATTCTATAAAAACCACCGAGACCCTTACGACCTTTATAACCATCGCTAAGCATCTTGTCGTACCAATCATACTTCTTATATATCTTAGCAAATGCATCATCCACTGGTAGAGACGATACCAATACATTAGAAATCATCTGCATCACATCAAGCCCTATCAAATCGAACAGACCAAATATACCCGTACTTGGCAGGCCCATTTTTTTCGTAAAATAACTATCTATATATGCAATACTCAACTTATTCTCGTAAGCCTCCTTCAAACATAACTCCATCAGGAAACACCCTATTCTATTAGCTATAAAGCCAGGAGTGTCGTTTGATTTAACAATAGTTTTCCCAAGCTTATGTGTAATAAAATCTGATATATTTTTCACCACATCCACATCCGTTTTATCATCATATATCAACTCAAGTAGTTGCATCTGACGCGGAGGATTGAAGAAGTGCGTTAGAAGGAAATGTGTGGGCAATATTAATGAAGCCCGCAACTCCCGCATTGGCAATGTAGAAGTATTAGAACTCAACACCGCCCCATCCTTAATATATGGCACAATCTTATTATATAATGCAGCCTTAACTTCTAGCTTTTCAACTATAACCTCAATCACCCAATCGCAAGACCCAATCAGTCCCAAACTCTCATCCAAATCACCAGCTTTCACATATTGCAACAATGATGGATGCGCTATCTGCGGCATTTTTCCAATAGTCATTTTCTCTTTTGCAGAAGCTGCAGCACCTGGCATAATATCTAGCAGGATAACGGATGTTTGAGAGTTGGCGATTTGAGCAGCAATTCCAGCACCCATAACTCCGGCACCGATAACGCATATTTGTTTGATTTGAGACATGTATTTTCTTGCTCTAGTTAATTGAAGAAGATTATCCCAAGGAGATACAAATGTCTATATTCAAAATGAATTTGTATTATTGTATACGTCACCCCGAAATTTGCACAGCAAATATCCGGGGCCCAGTTATAAAAATCATTACTTTTAACATAAATTATTGCAAAAAATACTAGATTAAGCACTAGATCCCGGATATTTGCCATGCAAATTCCGAGATGACGAACCAATACAAAAACTATCCAATCTAGATATTTTGGCACGATATTTGCT
>CANNRM010000006.1 GCA_947508155.1 Rickettsiales bacterium
AGATGAAGGGGTATCGTCACCAAATTCTTTCTTCAATTCTTCAACCATTTCCTTCTGCTTCTTGGTCAATGACTTCGGAATCTCAACAAAAGCATGCACATACATATCACCCTTGGATGTAGAACGAACCTTTGACATACCCTTATCTCTAATCCTAAATTTATCACCACTTTGAGTTCCAGCAGGAATTTTCAAATTAATAGCACCACCATCAATAGTTGGCACCTCAACCTCTCCACCCAAAATTGCAGTAGTGACAGAAATCGGCAGACGGCAATGTAAATCCGCACCTTCATTTCTGAATAATGCATGAGTACTAACCGATACGAAGATGTACAAGTCACCATTATGACCACCGCGCATACCAGCCTCGCCTTCACCGGCAAGCCTAATACGTGTACCATTTTCAACACCAGCAGGAATATTTACCTGCAATGTTTTCTTATCATTCACTCTACCGTGAGAATGACATTTCTTACATGGGTTTTTGATTATTTTTCCTTGGCCCTGGCACGCAGGACAAGCTTGTTCTATAACGAAGAAACCTTGCTGCATACGCACTGCACCCTGACCATGACATGTAGTGCAAACATCCACCTGCCCACCATCAGCGCTGCCACTTCCACTACATCCATCACAAGCTACCATTGTAGAGAAACTGATCTTTTTATCAGTCCCTTGATATGCTTCTTCTAATGTAATGCTAATATCATATTTTAGATCGGAACCACGAACTTTCTGGGATTGTGGACCTTGTCTTTGTTGACCACCCATAAAGTCACTGAAGAAATCACCAAATACATCATTGAAATTACCAGCTTGATGCCCACCACCGCCTCTGTGATGACCCCCTCCGCCACGGCCGCCATTTTCAAAAGCTGCATGGCCAAAACGATCATAAGCAGCGCGTTTTTGTTGATCTTTTAGGATCTCATATGCTTCACTAGCTTCTTTAAATTTCTTTTCAGACTCTGCGTTTCCAGCATTCATATCCGGATGATGCTCTTTAGCAAGATTGCGATATGCTTTCTTGATCTCATCATCGGATGCACCTTTTTGCAGGCCTAATATTTCATAATAATCACGTTTCGACATTGTTTGGGTTCCTTAAATGGGGGCGTGTGTAGAGAGTTTGTTCTGGCCAACGTCATCCTCGAGGCTGCTGAAAGCAGAGCTCGGGGACCTCAGGACGCAAAAGGAGAGCTCGATCTAGCATTACTCTTGCAGCCCGAGATCCCCGAGCTTTTGCTACGCAAAACTCGAGGATGACGATCGCCTCAATGACGAACCACTACTACTCCTTCTTGCTCAAATCCTCATACTCAGCATCAACAGTCTTACCATCATCAGCACTTCCAGCGTCAGTAGCTTCTGCAGGCGCACCTTCTTGGCTAGAAGCTTTATACATCGCCTCACCTAACTTCATTGCAGTTTGCGACAATGCATCTGTTTTTGTTTTGATTTCAGTAGCATCCTCAGATTCCAAAGATGATTTCAGATCAGCAATAGAATCCTCTATAGCTTTACGTTCATCGGCAGAAATCTTATCGCCATGCTCTTTCATGCTTTTTTCCGTAGAATAAATCAAAGAATCAGCGTGGTTTTTTGCTTCGATAAGCGCTTTACGCTCCTTATCTCCAGCGGCATGATGTTCAGCTTCTTTCACCATTTTCTCAATATCAGCTTCTGTCAAACCACCAGAAGCCTGGATCGTAACTTTCTGTTCTTTGCCACTTGCTTTATCTTTCGCAGATACATGGACTATACCATTCGCATCAATATCGAAAGTAACTTCGATTTGAGGAGTACCGCGCTGAGCAGGAGGAATACCATCTAGATTAAACTGCCCTAGCATCTTATTATCTACCGCCATTTCGCGTTCACCTTGGAACACACGAATAGTAACAGCATGTTGATTATCCTCAGCGGTTGAGAAAGTTTGACTCTTTTTAGTTGGAATTGTTGTATTACGATCGATCAGACGAGTAAATACCCCACCCAAAGTCTCAATACCCAATGAAAGCGGCGTAACATCCAAAAGAAGTACATCTTTCACATCGCCCTTCAGCACACCAGCTTGAATCGCAGCACCAAGCGCCACAACTTCATCCTGATTCACACCACGGTGAGGCTCACGACCAAAGAAATCCTTCACTACATCAATAACTTTAGGCATTCTTGTCATACCACCAACAAGCACCACTTCGTCAATATCGCTAGCTTTTAGACCAGCATCTTTCAAAGCTTTTTTACATGGATCAATGGTATTTTTGATTAAGTCATCAACTAAAGACTCCAATTTCGCTCTTGTAAGCTTGATGTTCAAATGCTTAGGACCAGTTGCATCGGCAGTAATATATGGCAGATTAATATCTGATTGTGTAGTTGAAGAAAGCTCCTTTTTAGCTTTTTCAGCAGCTTCTTTCAATCTTTGAAGCGCCAATGGATCATTCTTTAGATTAATTCCTGATTCTTTTTTGAATTCATCGATTAGGTAATCCAAAATTCTTGTATCGAAATCTTCACCACCAAGGAATGTATCACCATTTGTAGATTTTACTTCGAAAACACCATCACCAATCTCAAGAATAGATACGTCGAATGTGCCGCCACCAAGGTCATATACAGCAATTGTTTTTGTCCCATGCTTATCAAAACCATAAGCAAGAGCTGCAGCTGTTGGCTCGTTGATAATACGAAGAACCTCAAGTCCAGCAATACGACCAGCATCTTTTGTTGCTTGACGTTGAGCATCGTTGAAATAAGCAGGAACTGTGATAACAGCTTGAGTTACTTTCTTACCCAAATAATTTTCAGCTGTTTCTTTCATTTTTTGTAGGATATAAGCACTTATTTGACTTGGGGAATATTTTTGCCCCTTAACTTCCACCCATGCATCTTTATTATCTGCACTTACGATCTTATATGGCACTAGATCTTGATCTTTTTTTACCATAGGATCAGAAAATGCACGACCCATAAGTCTTTTAATGGCATATAATGTATTTTCTGGGTTAGTAACTGATTGTCTCTTAGCAGGGTCGCCGATAAGGGTCTCATCACCATCACCTTGCAAGAAAGCAACGATAGATGGAGTAGTATTAATACCCTCTGCATTTGGAATCACTTTCGGATTCTTACCTTCCATAACTGCAACGCATGAATTTGTAGTACCTAGATCGATACCAATGATTTCGCCTTTAATTTCATCTGACATAATTTTCCTCTTTAATAAAGTTGTGTCCTTGTTCACAGTTTGATATAGTAACTCAAATATTTTTTTACAAGAGGTGGAGATGAATTTTTTTTCAAGAGTTTTAATTATAATTGCTGTAATAATTCCATTTGGAGCATTTGCCGAGGATATAAAACCCGAAATATTAGAAAAGACTAGAAAAGCAATCGTTTCTATCGATTCTCGAATCTCTGTTTCTGCTTATAACGCAACTGGGAACATGAAAGGAACTGGATTTATAGCAGACAAAAAGGCTGGCCTCCTCGTAACAAACGCACATGTGGCTGTACCGGCTAGCGTAGGCAGTTATTTCGTAACCTTCTCTAACGGCAAGCAAACCGAAGCCAAAGTTCTCTATTGCGATACATGGCAAGATTACGCAATTATGCGGGTTGATCCAAAAGAAGTACCACTAGACGCAACGGAGGTTGTATTCAGCAAAGAAGAAGCTAAGCAGAATCAAAATGTATTTATCATCGGCAATAACGAAGCACAAGATTTTTCATTCCATACTGGCTATCTGTCAAACCTATATGACATAAACGGCTCCATGCCACAACAAACTTATGTAGTTAACTTAAACGCACGTGGTGGATCTAGCGGCTCTCCACTACTGAATGTCAAAGGCGAAGCGATAGGGCTGAATTATGGAGGAAGCGACACTTACGGCCTCTCACTGAAAGGCTCATACATAACACATGCATTGGATGCATTTAGAAAAAACGAACTTCCTTCTAGAAAACATATTGGCGTACTTACAGAGATATATTCACTGGATAAAGCAACAAACCACAGAGCATTTCCTAAAGATGTAATGGAAAATTATATCAAAACTTATCCAGATGCTCGCAATAAAGTTATCGCCGTGAAAAACGTACTTACCAACTCTCCAGCAGAAGCATTTTTATTCCCTGGGGATATAATCTGGCAAATTGATGGTATAGATGTAGCATCAGAGCTATTTACACTAGATAATGCAATGAATATAGCTGGAGCTGAAAAAGTACAGCTGACCATTTACAGAGATGGACAAAAACTTGATGTGCATATTCCATTATATGATGTGAATAAATATCAGATTAAAGAACTTGTAGAATTCGCAGGAGCTACCATTTTTGAAGCTGATGATTTTGTTAGCGCTAAATCAGGCGCACCTTTGGGCGCAGTTTCTATTGTGAATATTCAGCAAGGCAGAGGAATGAGCGTCGTTCCACAGCTTCTAAAGCTTTCGGATAATAATCCAGCAACCTGGAGAATAAATATTACAGCGCTTGATCGCCATCCCATTACAAACCTAAAATCACTCGTTGACGCACTTCCTAATGTAATGCCTAAAAAATTCATCACAATAAATTTTGTAAATTATCAACCATATTTTGAATGGTTTAATGGTGTAATGAACACATCTCATAGCAACGCCGTGGTAGATGTCACATTGGATGCATTGGACGCGAAGCCACGCGTAATGACATTTAGTAATGAAACAGGCGATTGGAACGTGGAGGAAGTGAAAGATAATAGTGGTAAATAGGTAATACCACTTCCGAAATTAACCGCGCAGATGAATTTTCTTATGGTCTCGCTGTCCTCACGTATTAAGTATACGCTGCGGGAGCTCTCCACTCAAAATGCATCTGCGCAATTTAATTTGGGAAGTGGTATTACTGCACAAAACCTAAGATTAGATGGCTACAACGCTTAAATTTGTAGCCATGATATAATTGATGGTATAGTCTTAAGATATAAACCAATGATTTATATCTCATGTCCACAGAAGCTAGCAATAAGGTATATCGTCAGAAACAAAATGCGACGAAACTAACTGCAGTTGCAAAAATTGCAGAAACCACATGGAATGTTGTTGGTGCTGCTGTCACAGGGAATGTAATTAGCGCAGTAGTAAGTGGCGTCCGTGGTGCAAAATCTACATATAATACAGTACGCAACTCTGATAACAAAAATTATGCCGCTAGTCGAGTAATCTTACCAGCTCAAGTTGACCAAATGACACATGTACTTCAAGATGCCCTTGGAGAACAAAGCCCAATAATAGACGAAATAGCGCAGAAATTTACTACTAAGGATCTGGAGAGGTTTGATAAAAAACTACACGATAAAAAACTTACCACGCAGTATGTTCAAAATGAAGTAAATGCCAAAGCTCCTAAGCAATTTGAAAAAATACAATATGCCATACAGGATTTGCCAAAAGAAAAACAATATGAAGTCGCTTTATGTGTTACTGATCGTGGTAGAGCCGAGTTATATGTAGCAGCTCTACATAAAGCAAAAGAAGTACGCAAAGCAAAAGAAGCATTCCATAAAAAAGAAGCTGGGACTCATACGGCTAGCGAGATAATTAAACATCTCAGCCAAGAGAGTCCAAGTCACCAAGCCATTCAGACTCCTCGCAATCCTTTTAAGAAAACTGCTCCAAAACAAAATACAAGGTGATAAATCCATGTCAAAAACAGAAGACTTAATAGAAGCCACACCAATTTACCAATATATAGGCAAAATTTGGCACTATCCTCTCTTCCAGATAGGGCAAAATCATCTTATTGTTGGCAATCTAATTCTTGCAATCGCGCTAACATGGTTAGGCCTTAAATATCGCAAAAAACTTTCAGCCAAAATTAGTGATTATATATATCATAAAAAACATTATGACAAAGATACAGCTCACACGATCGAAAAGGTTGTATCATACTTCATTGTGATTATATATATAACACTCATACTAGAGATATCTCAAATACCTTTTAGCGCCTTCGCATTCCTTGGAGGGGCAGTTGCTTTGAGTATTGGTCTTGGCGCGCAGACGCTAATCAATAATTTCCTCAGCGGACTCATGGTGATGATCGAGAAATCTCTCAAAATAGGCGATGTAGTAGAGATAGACGGCGTTGTAGGAATCGTACATTCCATAGGAGCAAGATCTACACATATAAGAACAACATCAGGCGCGGACGTTGTAATTCCAAATAGTAATTTTGTGCAAAACATCTTCGTAAAGCTCAACACTCACAAAGATGCTATAAAACATAAAGCCGAACTGACAATCAATGACGAAGGGTTAGATGCAAAGAAAATCAAACAAGATATTTTAGATGTAATGGAATCTGTGCCGCATGTGTTAAATAACCCAGAAGCAGAAATGTATTTGACAGATATAAAGAACCAGCGTTATAAGTATATAGTATATTTTTACACCAGCATCTCGCGCTACAACAAAATAGAATTTGTGCAGGATGAGATCAACAATGCGCTCGTCACAAGATGGGGCAAAAACGACGTGGAGCTGATATATTTACGCGAAATGACACTTAAAAAGGATAAATAATGGCAAAAGAAATTGTACCACTAATCATGCTCGGCCTTACATTAGCAATATTAATAGGCGGCGTAGTGCTAATGATGTTTGGAAATAAATGGAATTTGAAATACAGCAATAAACTCATGTCCATGCGTGTTGTAATGCAAGCACTCACTGTAATAGGTTTTGCCGTGCTATATTATGTACAAAAAAATCCTTGATCTTTCCTACAAAATACCTTAAAAATGGCCCATGCAAAACATTAAGTAATTTTCATGGCACATATTAAATCTGATGGAATACTATTTATCCTCTCGTCACCATCAGGTGCTGGTAAAACCACAATAGCGCGTGCTATCAATGCTCACGACCCAAATACCAAATTATCCATATCTTGTACTACACGACCTATACGCCCCGGAGAAGTACACGGCAAGGACTATCATTTTCTGGACCATGAAAGCTTCTTAAATATGGTCTCTGATGATAAATTTTTAGAATCAGCGATAATTTACGATCACTTATATGGCACACCCAAAGACCAGATTATAGATCTCACCGATTCAGGGAAAGATGTTATCTTCGATATCGATTGGCAAGGAGCAAAGTCTATCAAGTCAAGTATGCCGAAGAACGTAGTGAGTATTTTCATTCTCCCCCCATCATTAGATATTCTAAAAAAACGTTTGGAATCACGCTCTTCCGACAACAAAGCGGAAATAGAAAAGCGCTTCAAAGAAGCAATACATGAAATTTCACATTATGTGGATTATGATTTCGTTGTGATCAATGATAATCTAGATCAAGCAATTGAAGAAGTCCACAGCATCCTTAAATCCGAACGCTTAAGACGCACACGCAGAACTGGAGTAGTGCAGTTCATAGAGAACATGTAATACCAAGTTCCGAAATTAACCGAACGAAAGCAATTTTGCGGAGCTAGCCTTTGCGCACCTATTAAGTATAACCTGAGTTTGATGTAAGTTTTTAGCTCAAAAGCTTACACGGGCGTCATTGCGAGGAGCGTAGCGACGTGGCAATCTCACTTTTCCTATAAATATTACCTGTAATGCAACAAATTAGCGGATTTTATAGTAGAAGTGAGATTGCCACATCGGGCCAGAGCCCTCTTCGTAATGACGCTTGCGACGAATTTTTAGAAAAATTTTACGTCAAGCTCAGGTTAATTATAATCAATGGTATTTAAAACTTCACCTTCAACTTCAAACCACCCTGATATCCAATATATTTACTTGCCAGACTCATATCCGCACTGACACCAACTTCTATTCTATCACCACTTCCAGTTAGACTACCACCATAAGTAGATGAAAGTTTAGAAGCTTTTGTTCCAATAAAATTTGTTGTCTCCGTCGGCGTTAATGGGCTAACAAATGAACCTTTAGGGCTTTTTACGTTAATTCCATATTGAAAATTAGCATGAGCTTCTGGTGTAATGTTTATGCCATTATATATGAATTCCCTAGACACTGAAATTCCAGCCAAGGCAGAGTAATTATTTGCAGCTTGTTGTGTTAGATTGGTAGTATTTTGATCAGTATTGCCAAATTGGCTATATTGCGATTTATTGCTATGTATAATTCTGAACCCCACGCTAGGAGTTGCAATTATTTGATTTGCAAATCTATGCGCAAAACCAACATTTGCATCAGCACCATAGGAAATCAAATTATATTTGGATTGTACTAGGCCTTTGCCTCCACCCACTATATTTACAAAAGTTTTATCATTTAAATGTGTGCGGTTAAACAAAGCAGTACCACGTACAAACCAGTTATTTCTTAATTGGTAATTTCCATACACAGCCCCAACCCAGCTTGAGGAATCCGTTTTATTCCCTCTGCTAGCATCTTTATGTTTAATATGGTTCATAGAATATGAAATTGTAGCTCCTATGATGGTACGATCATTTATCATAGTGTCAACACCAATTGCCATACCTTCGCTTAATGCTTCAAAGCCAGGATTTCCCTTGCACATTTTTTGATGTGCAATACCTTTATTAACACTTCCCCACACACCAAATTTATCGTATGAATTAGAACCCGCAGCAGTACCGAGAGCAAGAGCTTGTAAATCTGTGCCTGGCTCTTCGGAGTCTTCCTCTGCACTTTCTTGTATAGTATTGTTACGCCCCGCAGTAGGGGTATTTACTCTATTACTACTAGGGCTATTTGGTGCACTGACAGCAGGAGATGAGTTTGTTTGTTGTGCACCACTAGAAGGCTGAGGTGGTGAAGATGGTAGTGGCGCGAACGAGACTGTAGGAACCACAAATTCTACCCTAGAAGATATAGCGCTGGACGTAGTATTTGTAGCATTTACAGCAACATTTTGTAATGTGTTTATTGCTTCAGCAAGGACCGCTGGATCATTCGCCCCAATTTCTGCCATATCACTTATAAGTCTTTGGCTTGCTTCAGTTGAACCAGTCAATACATTAGCTGCATCTGCGCTAATTGAACCTTGCGCAAGCATCGCATGAGCAAGATTAGCACTTACTTCCGGAGGTATGAGGTCAGTCGTTGAGTTTGCATATGCCGCAACAGCTGCTTGATATGCAATTTGTGATGCTGGTGTGTTGAGCTGCAGCGTCCTAGATAAAATTGTCCTAAAATTTATACTAGACACAATGTCACTATAAAATGTTGCAGCAGCTTGCGATACAGCCCCAGCACTTACACCTTGTGGTAGACGTATATTGCTTAACACACCCGACAAGACACTAGTCGTAGGAGCGGTGACAGTGGTAACAACATTTGGAATTGCATGGAATCTTATTACTCCATTGCCTGAATAGGCCCAATATCCTGATGGGCCCCCATTAGGCACTACAATATTTGCAGAAATATTATGACTAAAATTATCTGGCAAATCAATCATCATCATGCTACTTACACCCGCAACTGGCACATCATTATAATTTGCAATAGCAAATGTTAAAACAGCTCCGTTAGATATTACAAGATTATCCTTATTAACCGCAGATAAATCCAATATAGGGGTATTTGGATCGTTAATATAATTCGCTTTAATTACCACATTATTTTGTAACGTCACCGTTGCTCCAGCCGCAACAGTAATAGTAGAATTTCCAGCATTTAATAATGTGTTATTTAATGTCAGATTCGTGCTGTGAATAGTTAGGTCATTTGCAGCCTGCACAGCTGTATTTGTAACTGTAAAACTCTGCGCATAAACATCGTGTAGAGTTATACTTGTATGATATGTACCAGCGCGCATATCTGCTTCCATAGGACCCGCACCTGTGAAGGTTAGGTTTTTAAGATTTGCATTTCCAGCAGCACCTATTGCCCCACCAAATGCTAGCGTAGTGTCTCCTGCATCAGCAAGTGACGCTATGAGAGAGCCTCTATTTGCGCCTGTGCTTGTAACAGATGCAATGATTCCACCTTCATTAGTTTGAAAAGTACCATCCGCATCAAATATTAACGATGGAATAGTAGCGCTAGCAGCTGTTAATTTTCCTGTGCCACCTATGTGAATAGATACATTACTTACATCACCAACAGTAAGAGCATCCGCTCCAGAGGTGTAGGCTTTTGACAACACATAATTTGCGAATTCAGTAGGATTGTCGCTACTCGTAACATTGGTATAAGATGTACCATTATTAGTAATAGCATTTGTATTTAACCTCAGTTTGACGTAAGAAAAACCTTCAAAGAACGTTCATAAAAGGCTTGCAAAAGGATCGGAATACGAATAAATTACAATTTTTAACTTGCAATTGAAAAGAGGTAATTATGTTCGTATCCCTGACCGAGATTTTCTGCCA
>CANNRM010000007.1 GCA_947508155.1 Rickettsiales bacterium
AGTGTTGCAGGAACATGAGCTATACCAAACTTGCTTGTTAACTCTCCAAATTGATCAAAATATATTTCCATTCCTAGATCATCAGAAAGATCTACTGGCCTACCACCTGTTAAAATAATTTTCTTTTCTTTTTTTTGCTCAAGAGGATAGGATGCAGCCTCATTTAATTGACCCCTCAGCCATTTTAATTGTGCCGCGTCCCTACCATCTATAAAGTATAACTTCCGATCAAAATCCATTTTTTCTAGTGGATTAACTCTAGTTCCTGCTGCATACAGTAATTTTCCACAGGGAAGTACAATATCCTTCTCTAATGTATATGTTGGATCAAAAGTAAAGCTCTTATGGGCTTTTGCTTTAGTCATACCCACTACTCCATCTGGCTCTTCTATTTTTTTTCTTGTGTGCTCTGTCATTTTTATCTGTTCTTTTTCTACATCAATATTTTTGAGCTTTCTGTGAATCATAGCAAGAAAGCCTTCTTCCTTTATTTCAAATGTATGACCCATTTTTCCAAAATCTTTAGCTTCCGCATGTGTAGCAATGAAAGTCAAAACCAAGATTACTACTCCGGACACACAAAGATGTAGTAACCTAAGGAGATTAACTTCACTACCCCTTGTGAAAAAAAAGAAAAATGAATTTATCATTTTGTTGCTCTACCTTACGTATTGGAATTAAAATCACGACCCATGAGAGTACTCATGAAATCCTGCATGTTAGTATTTTGAGCAAAGTCATTCATCATACCTTCTGTATCCGCTACCAAACCGTTAATCCAATCCGCATGCTCATCAGGTATCGACGGAATCTGTGCTTGAGACGCGACTTTAGATTTTGAAGGAGATTTTACTTTAAAACTAGCTCCAGCTTTTCTGGAGCTAGTTGGAACCCCATGACTAGCTAGACCCATAAGGTCACTCAAAAACCCTTGGTTTTGCTGAAAGGCTTGCATTGAAGCTTCAGCAATCCCTGACATAAATTCTTCTGTATCTACAAGGCCGCTCATAGCTTCTTTCATAGTAACTTCTTGGTGTTTTTTTAGCTTTGCGGGACTCGATAGTAATTCTTGTATTTTTTTATTAGCAGACATTGAGTAGGTTGTATCTTTGCCTCCAGGCTCTTCTTCCCTACTTTCATCGTCTTCCCAACCACTTGAATTATCTTCTTCGTCTAAGGTTTTAATTTTGTTGTGTGCCTTTTTGAGATCACCGGCGTAATCTGATGGTATTTTTGATTTGTTTTTTTTCATTGTTGTTCCTACATGTTAGTTAATATTAAAAACGCCTTATCTCCTGCCTGGTATTACATTCACCTCAAATCCTCATCTGTGTTATTAGGTTCTTTTTCTAAACTCGTTATAGCCTCATCATATACATCCCTAGAAATAGAAATCACATCATCTCCATATACTTTGCCAGCACTGAATACCACTATCGTGTTTTTGTCTTCTCTAATTAATGCGATGTTTTCTATTAAGACGGCAGCTTCCTTGGGTTTCCCAAAAAACATTTGTTTTTTATCATTCTCAGATATATTGCTAACTCTAGCTTTCTCAAACCCTACAATCTCCTCTTGCGATACGTAAGCTACTAGGGGTTTTTGTACCTTCATTGTGCTAGCAATCAACCCACCAAGCAATGCAACTGACATGATCAATATTAAACTTTTGACCCTTCCTAAATTATACATTTCCATATTTCCTCACTGCTATTTCTGATATTGCTTCATCCAGAGGCATACCGCCTCTTGTTAGATCATTTAGTCCTCTGAATATATCTGCATCTGTTGAATATAAAATTTTAGAATAATTATCGAGCACGAGTCTCCCTATGACCTTTACACCAGTTGCACAAAGGAGTGCTTCTGCATACTTATCTCTTGCGATACTAATTGATTTGATAAGTGGTATCATATCTTTAAAAGCCTCTGAGGTCTTAAATGCATTTATACCCTTCTCATCTTGCTTCAAAAGTACTGTCCAGGTACTATTCTCAAGCACCGCTCTCTCATGCTCTCCTCCTTGCATGTCTGTAAAATTCTGAACACACACTACAAGAGAGCCGCCATATTTTCTGATTGTTCTTGCAAGTTCCGCTAAAAACTTCGCTGCAAACCCGAGAATCATCCAAGCTTCATCAACTATTAAAACAAACCTTTTGCTTCTATCCCCCGTCAGCACTTGCATAAATATCTGCATTCCAATAATTTGTAAAACTACTGCTAGTAGTAGATGATCATTTTTAATTTCTTCAAATTCAAATACCGTCATTTGCTTATCAAATTTTATTTCTTTGCTTTTATTTTTATTGCCGCCAAAAAACTTTCCATAAAGACCGTCTTGACTATATGAAAACAAACTCAATGAAAGATTAGTTGCAACTTCACTGCTGCTTGCCTCAGAACCTACTTCTATTAGTACATCTGCAAGTTTTGATATATCTAACTCTGCTCCATATTTCTCTAAGCCCTTAGTAATTGCCTTTTCAACAATTGATTCTTTTAAATTATCTCCCTTAGCTCCACACATACAGCATACAATAGCTTTGGCATATGTGATTGCTATTGACCTATCTTCTTCCAGCAACTCCTTTCCAAACCCAGCAAATGGGTTTAGAGCTATATTAGTACCGTCTTTATTTTTTTGACCAAACCCAATAATTTCTCCTCCTAGAAGTTCACAAATGTTTTTAAAACTCTGGCCAATATCCAAAATAAAGACTTTCACATTTTGTGCCATCATACTAGTTGCAAACTCTTGCAAAAACACAGACTTACCGGAACCAGATGGACCAAATACACATACATTATAATTACCACTTGATATCCTATAGAATGGATTCCAGTTAAATAACTGACCACGCCTTCCTAAAAGAAGCATCCCCGGTTCTGGCACACCTTTCCACTCGGCATGAATAGGTAGTTTGGCAATTATCTCACTCGATAAAGCGGTTCTTGCTAACTTAAATTGGGAAAGATATGTCCAGAGCATTGATGAATGCATCGGCAGAACAGAGAGAAGAGCAGGAAACTGAAAATGTCTATTTACATCAAGACGCCAGTTAAGAATATTATAAAGTGAAAATAAACTCTGTTCAGCTTCATCTATAAAATCACTTGGAGCTGTCATCATAATTTGAAAATATTCTGTTAGAAATTTCTCTCCATTCTTTGCTCTATCATTTATGTCCTTCCATTCAGCAGATTCCCTTTTAATATCTCGATTATTCCGGCTATACCATTGTTCAGCTGAATCAATTAATCTCTCTCCTTTCTGAACTAACGCCACTTGAGATGCTTTGTTTATAGAACTAGCAATTGTGTAGGATAAAATAAACCTTGCAGGTATTGCTAAATTGTCTCTAGCCCCATCTCCAAGTAGTGCAATCATTTCATTTAAACTAAATTCTTGTGGTAATTCACTGACAAAATAACATTTAGACGTAAGCTTTGTATCTTTATGTTCTATTCTATCTTCTAATATCTCATGACTTCTTCCTAGAGAGAGAATTTGTTCTGATATCATTCTATTTGGATCATACCTTCTAGGTCTGGTTTTAATGCCCCTCTTATTTGCTTCTAAATCCAGTTCTAATATTTCTCGCACGAGGCTGATTAAATCTTCAACTCCTAGAACCCTTGGAGCTAGATCTATAGATTCAAGCTTCTGTTTTAAATTATGCATAAACATTTTGATTTTTAACGTATCTGTTGCAGGACCAGAGCTAAAACTTGATCCCGAACATTTTTGGCTATATACCAAATATAATTTATAATCCCTTGTAATACGTCCTACAGAATCTTTAAAACTTGAAGATAGATGATTTAAAAACTTTTCTCTCCCCTGTTCCAATTTCTTAAGTGCTGGTATAGTAGAGATTCTTGCGGATTTCCAATGACAAGTTATGTCTCCTATATCAGTACTTGCAACTAACAAGAACTGTATCCAACTACCCCCTGGCATCTCATCATTGAAAAAATGCTCTAGATTTTTAGTAAGAGTTTCATCTGCTCCTACAATTGGAGCTAATTCCATTAAAAATCCAGTCCAGCCTTCATCACTGACAAAGAGAGAACTATTTTCATCAAAATATTTGTATGAAAGAAAATCAGAAAAACTTCTAGCACCCTGAGAGGATCTTTCAATTTCAGCCTGTATTTTTCCTGAAGCTCCATGTGCACTAGTGTTAGGTTTGCTATCTAACCCGCTAAAACTGGCTATTTTGCTACCAAAGTTTGATAAATTTTGTAATAGATTTCCCTTGCGCATAATATAATTCTACTTTTTCTGATTTTTAGGTTATTTTTGATTTTTACTCTGTAGGTACTACGTCCATATCTGGATCTTGTGTAATTATTACATCATCAAATTCATCAGGTATTGTAGCCTTTGCCCTTATTGGACCACTTTGCGGTCTTACTACCTCATCCTGAATAGCTAGTGCCCTACATTTAGATCCCTTGCAATCAGGTTTATATATCTTATCAATCTCACCTGAATCTATTTTTTTATCTACAGATCGCATCATTTCGCAGCTAAGACCTTTGCCGTCAGCACAATTAAATTTACTCGAATAAGTAGAACAGGACGAAAGTGTTAAACAACAAAGGCTTATACCTACCAAAGAGTAGAAAGATAATTTTTTTGTTTGCTTTATTTCATTTGTTTGATTCATTGTATTTATCATCGTTTCTTTCCTATCTTGGTTCATTCGATTGATTCTTACGTTCATTCTCAATGGTTTTTACAATATTTGTACTACCCAAATAGACTCCCTTAGTAAACATTACATCTACCCTACTACCGCCCGGAACAAGCAAAACAGGAGACATGTTTTCAGCTTGCTTTATATAATAATCTGCTATTTTTTCAGCAGCATTACCCATACCAGAAAGGGTATTGTTTTTTAATTTAGAGCCAATACCTGGATTCTCAGTATTAACAGCACCAAGTGAACTAAGAGTCAATTGTCCTTCTGACTTCATCGTACCTGCAAAACCACTAAGCATACCTCCAATCGCTGCGTTCTTTATGTGCTTAGTGCTCATATCTACCACTTTACCTTTGATACCATTCATACCATCATCTCCATATACAAGGCCGGATACTTTAGTAGTAATGATCTCCTCTAGCTCTTTGTTCTCACAAATAAGTGTTTCTGCTCTAATAACAGCTCTTTCGCTTGATAAATCTCCATAACTACTACCAAGAATGCGACAACCACTTAAGTCAGCTTTAAAACTCTTTGGCAAATTACCACGACCAGTAAGACGTATTACAACAGGTACAGGCTCCGAGCTACTGCCAACTGAAGTAGATACTGATATCCCACCCAAAAGAGTACCAGTTACGAAAGCAGTTTCTGGAATATAAAGTTTGCTATCCCGTGGAGGACCTGTATTCATTTCATCTTCTATGAGTGCACTTTGAAGATTAGCTTCTATAATATTATCAAACTCTATATCTGAATTTTTTGCAGCACTAAGACGAGCCTCCTGCATTTCATTTGTAGCTCGCTCAAGGTTTTGGGTTGCTAAAATCAATTGAGATTTAAGGTCTTGTATATTATCTTGTGTTTGCACCAGCGTTTCTTCTGATTTTATGTTAATAGCCTCGGAGATCTTAGCAAGCTGTGCACTTGTAGTTTCGCGGGCATCATGTAGCTTATCTTCAAAGTGATTTCTCCACATGCGGTCAGGATCAAGCGCCTGAGAAGCCACTTCCACTTTGATTTTTTTACTTGCTTCTTTGTTTTTGTGATCCTCTACTTTTCTTTTATTATCTCCACTAGAGCCAAAATTTAAAAAAGCAATCACAGCAACCACTATTACAAACAGAATTCCACCAGCCATAAAAGCTTGTCTTGTCATAATTTGACTAGCACTTTTATCAGTAGAAGAATCAACAACTTCATTTAATCCCTTGTTGCGACCCATTACTTGCGAGATAATATTTCCATTTTTTGTAAAAACAGAAGAAATAGCAGAAAGTTTTTCTAAAATTAGCTGTTTTAAATTTTTTAATAATTCCATATTTATGCTCAATCCTTATTAGTTGCTTATCGTCTTAAATATCAATACTGCAGAACTATTACACTTCTACTTCATCATTCATCACAACGAAACTGTATATAGTTGTGTTTGCAGGTATTACCTGTGTTTCTATATTAGTCAACAACACCCCTCTAAACATTTTGCTTAAAAGATTTGTTTTAACCTGCCAAGGTTCTTTTGTTTTGTTCTTAATTTCCAAAGCAATACCCTTAATTTTGCCAAGCTTGTACTTATAAACATGAGTTTCTCTAATCTCCAAACCCTGACCCACTAAGCTTTTGCCATTATTGTGATTATCCTGTACTGGCATAAAAGCTACCAATATTCCGGCCCGATTGCTATTACCACGAACTCTAGACGAAGAGCATTTTGCGCAAGGGGTAGGTTTTGCCTCCTCAAAAAGAGTTGTAACGTCATATTTACTCCTCACACCAAGAACCATTGCTTTTAGCATATCCTTAGCTTCATTTAGCTTTTGAGTACCAATAGATATCTTCGCAATTACAGTGTTTTCGCTTGCTTTATTTGTCTCCCTGATCAATATCACCTTTCCTTCTCCATCTTTAACGCTCAAAGATATATCCTGAAATTTGCCGCCATTGCTAATAATAGTAAGATTTATTGTCTCACCTACTTTCACTTTGGAACTAATAAAAATACTCATTCCTAAAGTGTCATGTACCATGCTATATTTATTATTGTCTCCTACCACTTCTCTAATACCAATTGATCCAAAGCTAATACGGGTTTGGGATTTGCTTCCAATTATTGCTAAGATCTTATGCGTAGGATCATAAACAAATTCCTGAGCTTGAACCCCAGCATTTACCTTGTTTTTATCAGTTGCAGTTAAGTTTATAGGGCCTACTGGGGCTGCAGTAACTTTACCTGCAAACGTAATCAGCATGAGGCATCCTATACAAATCATTATAGTCAAAAGTACTTTTTGCTTATCATTCATTTTGCTTTTCCTTCATCGTTATTTGTGCTTTCAGTCACTTCTTTGTAAGTTTTATCAGATGCATTAGTTTTATATTCAAGTCCAGTAGCATCCTCCATGTGGTTGCTTTGAGTTTGATCATTAGGCTGATCTGAAACAGCCCTACTTTCTGTAAGCACATCTCCATTCTCAGCTTCAGTCTCAAATTTTAAGCTTTTGCTTTGATCCCTTTTTTTCTTATCAGCATCTACAAGCCTCACAAAGGATTTAAGTCTCAAATTTCCACCTTGGAATTCGAAATCTAACTTATAATCTTCATTTTCTGACTCATGCCCGGCTTTCCCGTAATAAGAAGTTAGCACTCCATGAGCTATTACACTTAGGTTTTCAAGATCAATCTCTAGGTTTTTCACACTAAAATAAGTAGTCAAGTCAAATCTTTTGTAGTTTCTTTCAGACGTCATAAAATAATCTATAAGTCTATCTAGAGCCTTTTTGTCACTATTTGAGGTGTACTTTAGAATAAGCTCCTTTTTGTGACCTATATCACTAGGGCTTAGGTCAAGAAGATTACTTAAAAATAAAAGACTCATTTCTTCAATATAGCTTTTGGACACCCCAGATTTAGAAACCATCATTTCTTGTCTGAGAGCTGGCACCAACACTATTTTTTGATCTACTGTTGCTACTTTTATCCCTAAAAATAGATTAGAAACAAGCATCAATGCTGATGTTGCGAGGAACAAGTTCCGTTGTTTTGTAATCTGAGCGACATTTTCTATTAATACTGACTTATGCATATATTTGTATTTTCTGTTTTTTATAATTTTAGTTTTATTCTTTATTTTGCTACTGCCATTACATTTTCCAAGTCAGCTGATGCTGTACTGGTTATAGAATTTTAAAATAATATTTTAATAATAATTCGCAGTACAAATTAAGCGACATTCTTTCACAAAAGCTTTCTATCACATGATTGCGGTAGAGATTTCGACCTAACAATTAGTTTTGTTGGTAAATTCCAATAACACCATCTTTGTATATGACCTTTTTGCCAATAGCCAGAGACTTCAGCTCCTAGCAAGTACCCAACAACAGAGCTACAAATTCCAACGGTAAGGTCAAATTTAATCATTGCAATTAATCCTACAATTGATCCAAATATTATTCCTATAAATTTAAGACCATAATATTTATGTTCCTTATTTAAACACCTGTTTATTATTATTCGTTCCATTTTTTCTCCGATGTTAAGCCACTACTATACCATACCCAGTTTTAGCGGCGGACATTACAAGCCCACATAATACAGCTCCAATACCAAACCCCTTTGCCTTTACAGCTAAGTCTCCAGGAGATGCAACAGCTCCAACTGCTCCAGCAGCAACAACAAAGCTCCCGTAATTATCAACTACCAAATCTACTATTGGCTTAACTAAGTTAGTTTTAATACTGCTAGTATCAAAAGCATAAGCTGCTTCTGGTATCATCACTAAAGTGCATATAGCACATGCCCCGGCAATAATAGATGCTATTTGCAAGTTATATTGTTGATTATCAGCATTATAACGCTCAGAGACTTGTTTTTGTATTAGAGTCGTTGGTAAATTCTGTTTTTGATTCATAGTTTTATTCTCCTTTTGTTAGTTGTGATGTTTATATATTAGATATTATGTGTCTGCATTGGTAATCTCTGGACGCCTGATACATCATTGGTTTGAGCGCTATTCATAAAACAACCATGTTCTCCAGCGTTAGATAACAATATTTTTAGTCTTGCAATCAATCGATTGGTCTCATAGAGTTCGCTTGGACTAAACATTTCTTTAATCATAGAGGCACGAAACCCCCATACCATTGGTTTTCTTAAGCCTATACTCATAATATTTCTCCATATTTTCTATATTAATCTACTTAGCATATCGACGTTGTTTATTTAATTGTTCTAATATCCTGTCCGCACCACCAAATTTCTCAATTAACTCAGTAGTACGTAACTCAAGCATTTTATATTCTTCAGACCCATAAATTGACGTTTGTGCCATCAGTCTTAAGAGTTCTGTAAGTTCATCATTGTCTTTTTCTTCAAATTTTGCATAATTCATTTTATTCATTTGTTATTGCTCCTTTTGCCATTATGTTCTTACTTAAAACTCTCTAGTTCTTTTACTAAACTCTGTATGCCGCCAAATTCTTTAATAAGCGCAGCAGCTTTTGATACAATTTTTTTATGTTCATCTGATAGATAACTTAACAAATAATCTGGAGTCTCAGAAATAATTTTTAGATGTTTTAAAAGCAAATTTCTATCAACAGTTGACATATAATTGATGGTTTTGCGATTTACCGGATATACATCATTCCCAATAACGTCTGTAGATAAATTATCATTTGAAGCTTTTGTATTTATACCCATAATCAAGCTCTCTTATAGTAAATCTATATCGTCTATACTACCTGCAAGCTTTAAAGCCTCAGTAATAGCACTAATTGTCTGCTCAGCAGCCACTAAATCTGCATCATATTTTTCTTGATCAAATAAAACCTCTGCTTCTAATTTTCTTTGCTTATACCCTACAGTATAACTATCCCATGCAAAGCGCTCGCCTGCCAGAGGACGTAGCACTCCATCTCCCCTCATATTTACGTGCAATTCTGGGGCTATTTCCTCCACTGTCAAATGTTCTTTCTCAGCTATTGCTTGTCTGATTGAAACTTTAGTTTCCGGGTCATTTTTCATATGCACTCCGTACCTATGTTGTTTCCAGAAAATATTGCAAGTCCAATCAGGATTGTGATGGCCTATAACTTCCGCCAGTGTAAACTCACATGTTTTATCCGCTACCATAACATAAGCAGGACGAACTAATGTATAGTTTTGTCTGTTGCCTATAATTTGTTCTTTGTGTTGAATAGCAATAGCTAAATTTTCTTTCATTTCTTGCGTCATATTATTTTCTCCTTTTCTAATTTGTTGTTATTTTATCGTTTTTTACTTCAAGATATTTTTTGTATTTTTTCTAATTCTTTAAACATTGCATCAATGCCTCCAAACTTATTCAGCATCTTCTGAGCTTTGATTTCTAGTTGTTGATGCTCTTCTGATCCGTGGTGAGATGCTTTTGACAGCACTCTTAAAAGCTCATTTAATTTTTTATTTTTCATAATAGCGTACCATAATTTGTAACAGTATGTAATTACATACTATATATAATTTTAATAATGTCAAGAGTGTTAAGCAAATATTTGTATTAAAAACTTTATATAAATATGGTAA
>CANNRM010000008.1 GCA_947508155.1 Rickettsiales bacterium
ATACGAGCTATAGTTTTTGTACTAATTTTAGCCATATACTTTATCGTGATTTAATTTGGTGGATTCTACACTAGTATCTTTAGGTATAAAAGGAAAATCTTTTTGATTTATATCCAAAGATACGAAATGTATAAACAGCCAATTGAAATACAATAGAGTATATTAATCCGCCGCTTCGCGTTCATCATCAAAATCTAAATGCTGTTTCTCGTAATTTTCATGATTCTCTTGAGCCTCGATACATAAAGTAGCGACTGGTCTTGCCTCTAATCTTTTGATGCCTATTTCATCGCCTGTTTCCTCACAATATCCATATTCACCATCTGCTATACGCTCTAAAGCTTCATCGATTTTATCAACAAGCTTACGGTAACGATCTCTTGTGCGTAGCTCAAAGCTAGTATCGGTTTCTATAGTTGCACGATCATTAGGATCTGGTTCATTCCAGTTTTCTTCTTTCAAATGATCGAGAGTATCACGGGAATTTAACAGCAATTCATCTTTCCAAGCCTGTAATTTCTGACGAAAATACTCGATCTGCATTGGGTTCATATATTCTTCTTTTTCTGAAGGCTTATAGCCTTCCGGGAGGATGATTTTTTCCATAAAAACTCTGTCATATTTGCTTGTGTTGGTAGAGTATATAATCATTTTATTGACATAAGCAAGGGGATATGATCAAAGAAAGTGAAAAAACTTTGCAAGAATGGTTTTATAGTACCATATAGTACATGAAGGCTATTTTATCTAGCTTTATTCTATGATTTGTATAATAATAACACAAAACCCATAATTTATATATCATGACAAATCACAAAGCTCTAACGGATGCTGCTCTTGAATATCACAGAGGCAATGGCAAGCCTGGCAAAGTAGCAATTGTTGCCACAAAACCCCTTGTTTCTCAACGAGATTTATCGCTCGCTTACTCCCCTGGCGTTGCTGCTCCTTGCGAGGAAATTGTTAAAAACCCCTCTGCCAGTTACGATTATACATCCAAAGGCAATATGGTTGCGGTTATTTCTAATGGCACTGCTGTATTAGGGCTTGGTAATCTTGGTGCTGCTGCATCAAAACCTGTTATGGAAGGCAAGGCTGTGCTCTTCAAGCGCTTTGCTGATATTGATGCAATCGATGTTGAAGTTGCAACACAGGATCCCGCTGAATTCATCACCGTAGTAAAAAATATTGCAGAAAGCTGGGGTGGAATTAATCTTGAGGACATCAAAGCACCTGAATGTTTTATCATAGAAAGAGAGCTCAAAAAGATCGTCGAAGTACCTGTATTTCATGATGATCAACATGGGACAGCTATCATCACAGCCGCCGGGCTGATTAATGCTGCACATATTACTGATCGCGAACTTAAAGATATGAAAATTGTGGTGAATGGTGCTGGCGCTGCCGCCATTGCTTGTATTGAACTCATTAAACATATGGGCGTAACTCATGAAAATGTAATTCTTTGTGATACAAAGGGTGTCATATATAAAGGCCGTACAGATGGCATGAATGAATGGAAAGAGAAACATGCAATAGAAACTAAAGCACGTACTTTAGCTGAGGCTTTAAAAAGTGCTGATGTATTTTTAGGTCTGTCTGCAAAGGATGCCGTGAATAAGGATATGATTCGTGGCATGGCGAAAAATCCTATCATTTTTGCTATGGCAAATCCTGATCCAGAAATAACCCCAGCCGATGTTTTAGAAGTATGGCCAAATGCCATTATTGCTACTGGCAGATCTGATTATAATAATCAGATTAACAATGTGATGGGCTTTCCGTATATTTTCCGTGGAGCACTTGATGTTAGAGCTAGCGAAATAAATGAGGCGATGAAAATGGCCGCCGCTCATGCTCTTGCAAATCTTGCAAGACAACCAGTACCAGATGAAGTTTCCAGTGCTTATTCCGGTAGGAAAATGAGATATGGTCCTGAATATATTATTCCAGTTCCTTTTGATCCTAGATTGATCAAAACAATTCCTGTTGCCGTTGCAAAAGCAGCTATAGAAAGTGGCGTTGCAGGCATTACTAATCTTGATATGGAAGAATATGCGGCTAATTTAGAAAATAGGCTCAATCCTGCATCGAATCATATGAACCTCGTATTCGCTAAAGCAAAAAGTGATATTAAGCGTATTGTACTTGCTGAAGGTGAAGAAGAAGAAACAATAAAAGCAGCAATACTCCTGCGTGATAATAGGTGCGCAAAGCCAATTCTTATCGGACGCCAAAGCAGAATAGCTGAACATCTTGCAGCGCTTGGCGTAGATTATGATTTGAAAGGTATTGATATAATGAATGCCGCTGTGAATCCGCATATCGATAAATATATTGAATATTTATATGCGAGATTGCAACGCACAGGATGCTTATATCGTGATGCCGCAAGAATGGTGAAAACTGATCGTAATATTTTTGCCGCTTGTATGGTAGCATGTGGTGATGCAGATGGCATGGTCACCGGTCTTACAAAAAATTATTCCACATGTTTGGATGATGCTTTGAAAGTGATTGATCCCAAACCTAACCATATAGTATTTAGCTATTCAATCATGATTGCAAAGGAACATAATATCATCATTGCAGATAGTTCTGTGCATGAAGTTCCATCCGCTGAGGATATGGCAAATATCGCAATTCAAGCGGCAGGCATTGTTAAAGCTATGGGCGAAAAGCCTCAAGTTGCGCTACTTTCATCTTCGACCTTTGGAAGCAGGATGATTGAAAAAACTGATCGTATTAGAGATGCTGTACATATTTTGGAATCACGCAATGTTGACTTTGCGTTTGAGGGTGAAATGACTGCTGAAATCGCGCTGAATAAAGCTTTGCGCAACACATTATATCCATTCTCGCGCCTTACAGATGATGCGAATGTGCTGATTATGCCGAATTTGAGTTCAGCTTATATTTCAACACAATTGCTTGAAGGATTAGCAGGTGGCGTGTTTATTGGTCCGATCCTTACTGGGCTGAAGCATAATGTGCAAATAGTTCAGATTGGCGCGACCGCAACGGATATTTTTAACTTCGCTGCAATTGCATCGGTTGGTGGTTGATGATATGAATCTTTCCCATACTATAAATAACAACCCTATTGCTATATATGAAAACATAGACGGCAGTGTGAAAGTTGACGTTAAGGTGCTTGATGAGAATGTGTGGTTGTCACAAGCTCAAATGGCGGATATTTTCGATAAAGACAGAACTGTTATTACTAAGCACATTAACAATATTTTAGATGATGGAGAGCTTGATAATTCAGTATGTGCAAATTTTGCACATACTGCTTCTGATGGTAAAAACTATACGACCAAATACTATAATTTGGATATGATTATCTCCGTTGGTTATCGTGTAAATTCAAAGCGCGGTGTTCAATTTCGTAAGTGGGCGTCCAATGTTCTGAAGGAATATTTGCTCGCAGGTTACAGCCTCAACAAGGAAAAACTCATTGACAGCAAGATTAAGGAGCTTCAATCAGCAATAGATTTAATCAGCAAAACGATGGTTAGCAATGAGCTTTTAACAGCCACTGGAGCCGGTTTTATTGAGATCATCAAGCCTATTCTAAAACTTGGGATTTGCTTATCAAATATGACGAAGATTGTTTGATGATCCCCCAAAATCTTCATTCTACTTCCAAAGAAATTATCACATATGAATATACTAAGGAATCTATAGCGCAATTCAAGAAAGAGTTAGGTGTTGAAGGTTTATTTGGCATCGAAAGAGAAGATTCTTTTAGAGGAATTTTGGGTAATTTAATGCAAAGTTTTGGTGGTCAGGATTTATATCCGTCTATAGAAGAAAAAGCCGCTCATCTTCTATATTTTGTGATCAAGGATCATCCATTTAGTGACGGCAATAAGCGTATTGGATGATGGATGTACAGAAATATAAAATACAGGCTATGGCAAAAGATATTGTGCGTGATATCGTTGATCAAGTTGGACATGATCATCCCAGCGCAGCAGACGATGAGATATTACGCGCGAAAAAAGCCGCCACAAAATTTCTTGGTAATGATTCAGAAGGTTCTCATCTTCCACAGAGTCATTAATGATAGCGCATTGCCTACAATCGTTCTAACAAAATAATTTGACTTTGCATCGTAATTATCAGATACTGTGAGTTGTAATGAGTAACTTTTGGAGTAGTTCTTGTGGCTTTAGCAAAAAAAAGAAATTTAGATACATGCAAAAATGCGCATAACGTTGATACGCGCCGAAATGGTATGCACCAAACGCCAGGTGCGCTTCCTGCGTATAAATCCAAGTATCATGCAAGGTTAGCAAACGCACGAAAAATACTTGCCGAATACGGTAATATAGATTTACTTGGCGCGTTGTGGGAAATGAGGAGAGAAGATGCATCCAAAGAATAATGGCGTACTTCTGGATGCGTCGGCGGTACTTGCTATGCTTTTAGAAGAGTCCGGATCTAGCATGGTGGAAGATGTATTAGATGAATCCTCTATTTCTGCTGTAAATTTTGGCGAAATAGAGCGTGTATTGCTACTGGTATTTCCCATGGGATGAAAATTTATACGGCTGACAAAAGTTGGGCAAATCTATCCATGGGTGGCCTTGAAATAATTTTGATCAGGTGAATGACCTCCCTATAGCGTGTGCTATATTACTTCATAAGAATAGAGCATATACTCATCGTAATTTAATTCCTAAAAATCTCACTTTTCCTTTCTTCAAATGGTCTGGCATCGTAGAATAATTCAATCTTCGCAATAAGATTCTCTCGAAAATCCATAAGTACGGCTGCTCTAAGTTTACCTATAGGATCTGGAAAAATAAGATCATACGCAAACATAATCTGATTGCCGTCGCTAAACCTAGAACGTATTTCAATATTGTGCAAGATAGCACTTAAATTTCTCGCTGCTTCAGCCACCGGCTTCCTTCCTCTCATTTCAGAGAGAGGACCAATAAACTCAATATCCGAATGCAAACACTCTGCCATAGCATCAAAGTTTTTGGCTAGCATATGGCGATAGTAGTTTTCTGCAAGTGCTAAATTAGTACTATTTGTATTCATATAAAACCTCTGTTATAATGTAAGTGTACTGATATTACAATATAAGGGCCCTGATATGTCAAGATATAAAAATACTAACTCTGATATTTCTATAGGTTATAGGTTAAAGCAGACCCAGCATATCTTGCGTCTTCACATGGACGAGGCTCTTAGATATCTAAATCTTACAACGCCTCAATATGCAGTTCTTTCTCATTTAGAGTTGAGAGAGGGCATATCTAACCCAGAATTAGCTAGGGTTTCCTTCATCACTGCGCAAACGATGCATGCTATAGTTTCTAATCTAGAAAAAAGAAATTTACTCAAACGAACGAGTGACTTGCAGCATGGAAGAATGTTGCGCACTGAGCTTACAACACAAGGTTTAGAAGTTGTACAAGAGGCGCATAAAATCATTAAAAAAGTTGAAAATAGAATGACTCGCACGATGATTGACAAAGACAAAATGCTCCTTATAGAATTACTGGCTACATGCTTTGATAATTTGAATGCTGATTTGTAAAAAGTAGTATATGCTGTAACGGCATCTTAAATAACAAGAGATACAATGCTCTCAAAAAATGACATAAACCGAATCAAAGAAATCATTCTGGGTGCATCAGATATAGCAACAGACATAGTTAATTCTGGCATTGAAGTGACCATCAAAAGCGATGGCTCTCCAGTTACAAATGGTGATATAGCAGTTAGCAAATACATCATGGAGCATTTAAGTGCACTATCTGATTTACCCATCATTTCCGAAGAAGAAGAAATTCCCTTGGATTTTGGACGTAGTTTTTGGCTCGTAGATCCAATCGACGGCACCAGAAGCTACATAAAAGGTGAGCCTTTATATACAGTGAATATTGGGCTTATTTTAGATGGAATTCCTGTTTTTGGATTCGTAAAAAACCCAGCCACTGGTCATTTATATTATACATCTGAAACTGGCGAAATGATTATAGAATGCCAAGGTGAACAAGTGTTTTGTAATAGCGACGCACGAGATTTAAAGGCGGTGATAAGCACTCACGCGAGCTCGTCAATAAAGGATATTATGGCACAGCATGATATTACATCTTACGAGGTTATTCCTGGTGCTATAAAGTTTTGTATTATAGCTTCAGGAGACGCGGATTTATACCCACGTCATGGCAATACGATGGAATGGGATACAGCAGCAGGGCATGCGCTTATTAGGGCCGTTGGAGGAGAGATTTTTGACCTTGAGGGCAACGTGCTACAATATGGAAAACCAGAATTGCTGAATAAGGGATTCATTGCTTATTCGAAGAGATTGCTAGGGAATAATTCACCTAGATAATGTCATCCCCGCGAAGGCGGGGATCCAGTTTAAGTAATACTTTTTACTATGTTTTTTAAAAATATAGTCATTATATATTGTCGCTAACGCGAAATTATTTAACTGGGCCCCCGCCTTCGCGGGGGTGACACCGTAGAAGCGAATAAATACATTGCTGGGTAAGTAAAATAGTTACAAATAAAATACGAAGGAAAAACATATGATAGAATATTTCACAAACATCCTCCCTTCCGTGCTATTCATAGCAGAAGGGGCGCTAATCACCCTACAATACAGCCTTATCTCTGTGTTCTTTGGACTAATAATAGGTATTTTACTTGCCATATCTAAAACCAGTCGATTCAAATCCTTGCGTCTATTCTGTAACTTCTATACCTCCATTTTCAGAGGCACACCATTACTTATTCAATTAAGCATCATATATTTTATTGTACCTGGGTTATTGGGCGTCAAACTATCTGTTTTTGTTGCTGGAGTGATCGCATTCTCTCTAAATTCCGGAGCTTATGTGTCCGAAATTATTCGCGCAGGTATAGAGGCGGTTGATAAAGGACAATTCGAAGCAGCAAAAGCTTTAGGTGTGCCAACACATATGGCAATGCGCGATATCATTCTTCCTCAAGCTGTAAGAAAGATTCTTCCATCACTAATAAATGAACTCGTAAATTTACTCAAAGAATCTGCCATTATTTCTTTTCTTGGCGAAATGGATCTAATGAAACGCGCCCAAATTGTAGCTGCAGAGAAGTTCGATTATTTTACTCCTATGATCACCGCAGCCTTATGTTATTACATTTTAGTATTCATTTTTAGTACGCTTGCATCAGTATTAGAGAAAAAAATGGCGATTTAAGCAACTTTTTGTATTTTTATGCTTGACATATAGAACTTAAGGTTATAATATGAGGACGTGTTGGTCATCTTGACGTTTGTGCATCCTCCTAGTTCAGGTTGACCAACATACTGTTTTACCATTGTGCTAATCTATACCAACAAGCCTCCATTTATAAAATAAAACCCTTGCACCTTGTCTTACTATATGGTAGGATAAATCAGCAAGATAAAATAAAACTACTATGAGTAAGGCAAAAATATCTGTTACCATATCCAATGACCTAATGATTTTCATGAATTTTTATGGCGATCATTACAATGACCATAATCGATCACACATAGTGCAAAAAGCATTAGAACTATTGAGAGAACAAGAATTAGATTTGGCATATAAACAAGCTAATACTGAAATAGACCATGCATTTGAGATATGCAATGGAGATGGTTTGCATGATTAGAGGAGAAATGTATTATGCAAAGCTTGATCCAACGGTAGGATCTGAAGTGAGCAAAAAAAGACCAGTGCTTGTTGTAAGCAACAATTCAAATAACAAATTTTCTGAGACTATAACTATAATCCCTATAACATCTAATATCAACAAGGTCTTTCCATTTGAAGTCTTGTTACTAAAAGAGAATAGTGGCTTACCAAAAGACAGCAAAGCTCAGTGTCATCAGATTAGGACCATATCTAAAACACGTATAGACGACAAAATGATTGGCCTTCTTAAAAACAACGAAATACATGCCGTTGAGAAGGCGCTAAAATTACATCTAAATTTGCAATAATCACACCAAATCCAGCATACTCTGCTCTAACAACCTAATCTTATCTCTTAACTTCGCAGCCCTTTCAAAATCCAGATCTCCAGCTGCTTTTAACATCTCTTTCCTCAAATCCTTAATATGCACCTGCAATTTCGCTGGGCTCAAACTATGTTCCTTATGAACAAATTCTGGTGCCGCTTCTGCTAATGCCTTAAACTCCTCAAGCACTGCAATTTTCCGACTGATTGTAATCGGCGTAATACCATGCTCCTTATTATATGCTTTCTGAGTCTCCCTACGCAGCTCTGTTTTACTAACCGCAGCCTCAATTGATTTTGTCATTTTATCGGCATATAGAATTACACGCCCTTCTGAATTTCGTGCAGCTCTACCAATTGTCTGAATAAGTGATACTTCTGAACGCAAGAACCCCTCCTTATCTGCATCCAAAATCGCTACAAGTGCACATTCTGGAATATCAAGCCCTTCTCTCAAAAGATTGATCCCAACTAAAATATCTATATTCCCCTCCCTAAGATCATTGATGATATCAATACGCTCAAGAGTCTGTACCTCAGAATGTAAATAAGAGACCTTATGCCCACATTCAAGTAAATATTCCGTCAAATCCTCTGCCATTTTCTTGGTCAAAGTTGTTACCAAAACACGGAATCCTTTTTTGACAGTAGCCTGTATTTCGCCAAGTAAATCCTCTACTTGTTTTGTTGCAGGGCGGATAATACATATTGGGTCTAAAAGCCCCGTCGGACGTATAATCTGCTCAACTATTTCACCTTGCGTTTGTTCAAGTTCAAACTTACCAGGCGTTGCAGATACAAAAATAGTCTGTGGTCTAAATGCTAGCCATTCTTCGAATTTCAATGGACGATTATCACGGGCAGACGGCAAGCGGAAACCATATTCTACAAGATTATCCTTACGCGCCCTATCACCGCTATACATAGAACCAACTTGCGAAACGGAAACATGGCTTTCATCAACAAAAAGCAATGCATTTGATGGCAAATATTCAAATAAAGTTGGTGGTGGTTGACCTGCATCACGCCCAGACAGATATCGAGAATAATTTTCTATCCCCTTACAAGCGCCTGTTGACATAAGCATTTCAATATCATATGAAGTGCGTTGCTGAATACGTTGTGCTTCCACAAATTTTTCCTGAGATTTGAAAAAAGCAATACGTTCTTGCAACTCATCTGCAATAGCTGGGAGTACTTTTTTGATAGTCTGCGCGGGAGTTACATAATGCGAATTTGCGTAGACTTTTATTTCCTTCAATTTGCTAATTTTCGCACCAGTTAAAGGATCGAATTCTGATATAGTTTCCAGCTCATCTCCAAAGAATGATAGCCTCCAAGCAAAATCATTGGAATGGACTGGAAAAATATCGATGTTATCTCCTTTCACGCGGAAAGATCCACGCTCAAAAGCTATGTCATTCCGTATATATTGCAGATCAACCAACTTATTGAGAATCGTTTGACGTTTATATTGATCACCCACTGCAAAAGTAATAGTCATCTCAGAATAAGAAGCAGGAGAGCCTATACCATAAATACATGATACAGATGCCACAACTATCACATCTTTTCTTTCCAAAAGAGAGCGCGTAGCAGAATGTCGCATCAGATCTATCTGCTCATTAATTGAGGAATCTTTTTCAATGAATGTATCAGTTCTTGGCACATACGCTTCAGGCTGGTAATAATCGTAATAAGATACAAAATATTCCACCGCATTTTCAGGAAAAAGTTCTTTCATTTCCGCATAAAGCTGAGCAGCCAAAGTTTTGTTATGAGCCATGATAATAGCAGGACGCTGTGTGCGTTCTATAACATTCGCCATGGTGAATGTCTTACCAGAACCTGTGATACCAAGCAAAACCTGATCTTTTTTATTGGCTTCAAGACCAGCAACAAGAGACTCTATAGCTTTAGGCTGATCACCAGCGGGACGATGTTTTGAAACTATTTTGAACTTACTCATATCAATATTATAGCTACTTCTACAATTATTGCATAAACTAATTTCAGAAGATTGGTATTAGCATAACCTCAGTTTGACGTAAGCGCTGCCATTGGCTTGCGCAATTTATCATTTTTTATGGACGGTTTTCTGGGTTTAAACGCATAAGCTATAAGTCCTGCAACCAAGTTTACAAAGGCATTTGCAGGCTTTCGATGCCGCGTGTGCTCTAT
>CANNRM010000009.1 GCA_947508155.1 Rickettsiales bacterium
GGACCTGTTCCCACAGTGCTTGTGGAGCTTTTTCCAACACGCGTAAGACTTACTGGAGTCGCATTATCATACAATGTTTCAGCAGCCCTTTTTGGCGGCACAGCACCTATGATGGCAATGTTACTTCAAAGATGGCTGAATGATAAATTTGCTATAGCATATTATATCATTGCACTTGCGATTGGCACTATATTGGTGCTTAGGTTTTATCGTGAGAGTTATAAGAAGTCATTGATTGACGGCGAGACAATGTAAGTACAGCAACGTAGTCATAGTTTATCCGTCATCCTTAAGCATAGCTCCGGGATCTCAGGAATTTATCCGTCATCCCGGACTTTGATCCGGGATCCAGTTCTTTCAAACCTAAAGTCCTCTGATTTACTGCATTATAGGTAATATTGATAGAAAAGTGAGATTGGCCACGTCGCTCCGCTCCTCTCAATGACGCTCTTGGTCTGTTTTCTCAAAATTTTACACCCAAAAAAGCAATAGATTTTTATAACTGGGCCCCGGGTCAAGCCCGGGGTGACGTGTGTAGTTTTACTTCGTGGTTTGAGAGTTTTTTTATTGTGGTATTAGTGAGGAGTAGATGAAGTGGTATAAATAATGGAGACTCAACTCAACGTCTCCAGGAATCACCATGACAAAACCACTCCTTTCATCCATCCTACGTCAAGACTTTGCAAGCTTCATAGGCAAGGTTTTCTCAACCATAAACCCCGGCATAGGATACGAACATAATTGGCATATAGAACTCATGGCCGATTATCTTTTATCTGTTGAAACAGGCGATATAAAACGCCTCATCATAAATATTCCACCTCGCGCACTTAAATCCGTATGTGTCAGCGTTGCATGGCCAGCCTGGATTCTTGGGCATGACCCAACAAAACGCATCATGGTTGCAAGTTATGCACAAAGCCTCAGTATAAAACATTCCCTAGATACACGCTTAGTTATGAATTCAGAGTGGTATATTGAGCTATTTCCACATACTAAACTAAGCAAAAAACACAATCTCAAATCCAAATTCATGACCACAGAACATGGATTTCGTATGGCAACTTCAGTGGGTGGGATGTCCACAGGTGAGGGGGGTGATATCCTCATCATTGACGATCCACATAACCCAAGTCATATACATTCCCCTAAACGTAGACAAACTGTTGTGGAATGGTATGAGCAAACTTTTTCTAGTCGCTTAAATAATAAGAAAAAAGGTTCTATAGTGCTTGTAATGCAACGCTTGCATGAGGAAGATTTATGTGGATATTTACTTAAAAATGCACCAAAAGCATGGCATCTTTTAAAACTTCCAGTGTCTGCTGATGAGCATATTACATATCAATCTGGCAAGCATATTTATCAATATATGCCGGGAAATAGCCTACATAGCGACCGTTATAACGAAAGTATTTTGGATAAAATTCGCGAAGAAATGGGGCGCGATAATTTCGCTGCACAATATATGCAAACGCCTATTCCTTTATCAAATTCTATTTTGAATTACGATGATATTTGCTGGTATGAAAAACTTGATCAAGAACCGGATTATATAATACAAAGCTGGGATACTGCTATTAAAACTTCAGAACACAGCGACTATAGCGTATGCACAACATGGGCGATTGTAGGTGAGAATTATTATTTGATAGATATGATACGTAAAAAAATGGCATATCCCGAACTGAAAAACAAAGTACGAGCTTTATATGAAAATTTTGCAACAAAAATTCTTCTTATTGAAGACAAAGGAAGCGGACAATCTATCATTCAGGACCTACGTTCAGAAGGAATTGGATCTATTGTTGCTATTAAACCAAAATTCGACAAGATCACACGTTTTGCAAGTGTCGTCCCGCTATTTCAAGCAAGCATAGTAAAACTACCTAAATATCTTGATAATGTCGCTTTGAAGGAGCTCACAACATTTCCAAATGTGACTCACGATGACATTGTCGATTCCGTGAGTCAGTTTTTGGGATATATGAAGATGAATGGTAGGAAGAAAGATGGGGTGAGGATAAGGATGGCTTAATGACTCCTCAAAGAACTATTGCTAGAGCCTTGAGATAAAGATGTTGTTGTAGGCGTGGATGGAGAACGAGGAGGGGAAACTGACTTATCTTCTCCAACAACTAAATCATGCAAATTTGGCAATGGAGGTGGTAGTGGTGGCGTTGGTGTAAGAGATGTAGAATCTAATATAGCTGCACCCAATTTTGCTACACTACGTTTTATCGAGCCAAATGTACTACTCAAACGTTTTTGCGGTGATATTTGTGGAATATTGTCTGATAAATGCGTAGTCACTATTTTCATATTTGAAAATTTTTGAGTAGAATCTATAAATTGCTGAAACTCCTTTGGATGATTTAAGATCATTTCAGGATATATGATATTTATTTGCTTTTCCAAAAGGAGTTAAAAATTCCGCTTTGTCTTGTTTGGACAAAGAATCCACTTTAGACAAGATCGTTGTAAAAAATTTTTCCTTGGCCTTAAATACATCATTTGATAAGATTCCAGGAACTTCATTGTGACAGATAATATCATTTATATGCTCAGCAATCCCTAATAGTGCCTTTGGTGACAATGGAATATTGCGAATAGCCATATTATCTAGCATAGCATTACAATGTAAGATATCCCTACAAGCTATATCTGCTATAATATTTTTTGACTCTGCCACAAACCCAAGAACTTCCCTTACATCTTCCTTAGATGATTTTGGATTTACTGCATCAAGTAGCTTTGCTGAACCTATTACATATAATTGGTTATCTCTTGCTTGCCTGATATCTGCATTTACACCAGTGTTAGTTACAATCGCTTCTGGTGGAACAGATTTTCGTATAGCATCTACAGCCTTTGAATCACCAGATACAACAAGATATGCAGGTATATTAAGCTTCATATCATTATCTAAAGATAGGTCTTGTGGAACATCCTTCAAGTCAACCACCAAAGATAATTGAACTTTCCCTAATGCCTTACCCTCTACATTAGATTGATCCATTAAGTCGTATGACATACTACTAACAAATTTGACACTACCATCGTCTTGTATAGAAAGAGAGCGAAACACATTCCCTGTATCATTACTATTGCGCAATGCAATAGGCTGGTCTGAATCTTGGTTTAATACTGTGCCAACCTCAATCATTGGAATACCACCGCCACCTAGACCTTGCTGACCTATAAGCAATACGTAATTCATTTGCCCAGGCGAAATACCATCAAACTTGCGTAACGCTTCTAAAGAATTAATTTGTTTTATTCTTCCATGATCATTAACTGCCATGCCGCCACGCTTCATATCTGCAGCTAACTGCTTCTCATCAAATATTGGTGGTTTGAGCAATGCCCCCAAATTATCATTACCTTGGGCATTTCTACAATCAACTACAACTTCAGCACTCATATCATTTCCCGTTTAGCTTAAACTCTCAACCTTCTCACGCGCAACAACTTGTTTCGCACTTTTAAACTCAAATTTAACTTCTCCACCACCATATCCAATAGAAACCTCTCCACCATTTTTGAGCTCACCAAACAAAATCGCATCCGCAATTTTTTGCTTCACCCAAATATCCATGATCCTATCTAGCACACGTGCACCCTTATTAGAGCCAGAACATTGATCTGCAAGGTATTTGCGAATCTTGTTATCAGCATTCACAATAACCTTTTTATCAGCTAGTTGACGCGCTAACTCATCTATATTCTTATCAACGATTCTCCTAATTTCTTTGTCAGTAATAGGATTAAAGAAAATGATCTCATCTAATCTACCCCTAAATTCAGGGCTGAAAGTCTTATCAACAATCTCTTTAGTCACAGACAGCGCAGAATCCTCTGATGCTCCAAAACCTATAGAAGTTTTATGCATTTCGCTCGCGCCAGAATTACTCGTCATAATGACAATAGTATGAGCAAAATTAACGGACTTCCCGGTAGAATCAGTCAACTTTCCATGGTCCATAACTTGAAGTAGCAAATTATATATATCAGGATTTGCTTTTTCTATTTCGTCCAGAAGAACAACGGCATATGGGTGTTTTGCAACATCTTCTGTTAATAACCCACCTTGTTCGAATCCAACATATCCTGGAGGAGTTCCAACAAGCCTGGCAACAGAATGAGCCTCAGAATATTCCGACATATCATATCGTACTAATTCCATGCTACAAAAATGCGCAAGCTGCTTGGCAAGCTCAGTTTTCCCGACACCCGTTGGTCCAGTAAACAAATAACAACCAATAGGGCGACCTGAACGGCGCAATCCTGCCTTCGATAGCTTCACGCTAGTACATAAAGCATCAATTGCTTTATCTTGTCCATAGATAACAGATTTCAAATTCTTCTCAAGCGCTTTAAGTTTTGAAGCTTCGTCTGTAGCGATGACAACGGATGGAATATGAGAGATATCCGCAACAACCATCTCTATATCTTTATCAGTAATATGTTTGTTTTTATCTTTACCAATCTTCTTGCGAGACCCAGCCTCATCGAGAAGATCTATCGCTTTATCAGGGAGATGCCTATCTGTAATGTATCTTTGCGACAAAGCAACGGCAGCAGTAATAGCTGAATCCTCATAAATACACCCGTGATGTTCTGCATAATAATCCTTTAAGCCATTCAAAATATCTATCGTCTGCTCTTCTGTTGGTTCTTGTACAATAACCTTTTGGAAGCGCCTTACAAGAGCAGCATCTTTCTCGAAATTCTTATGATACTCTTGGAAAGTAGTTGCACCAATACATCTTATGTCGCCACGAGCAAGAGCAGGTTTGAGCAAGTTACTAGCATCAAGAGAGCCTGTTGTAGTGGACCCAGCACCTATTATATTATGTATTTCATCAATGAATAATATGGCATTTGGATCTTTCTTTAGTTCCTGCAAAATAGTTTTAATTCGTTCCTCAAAATCTCCTCTATATCTAGTGCCAGAAACTAAACTACCAAGATCTAATGCATATACTATTGCTTTCTGTAAAATCTCCGGAACATCTCCTTGCACAATACGAAATGCAAGACCTTCAGCTATTGCCGTTTTACCGACACCAGGCTCGCCAACTAAAATCACATTATTTTTTTGTCTTCTGCATAGAATTTCTATAGCACGTTGAATCTCAACTCCTCTCCCAATAAGATTGTCAATATCACCTTGCTCAGCCTGTTTGTTCAGGTTAATGCAATGAGCTGAAATTACGCTATCAGAAGATTCACTAGATGATTGGTTATTTTCTAAAATACTTAGAATCTCTTTCTGCATTAATGTTGGTTTTTGAGAGGCTGGAGTAGGTTGTTGAGCTCTATCTTCTGTTTGTAGCTTTGTTGGTGCTACATCTTGAAAATAGTAAGAATGTTTTGTGATATAACTTACTACATCCGTACGAGACAAACCTCTTTCTCTAAGTGCGCGCACTGCATAAGACTCAGATTCAAAAAATAATTCCGCTAGAATATGCGCACCAGTAATGTCATCATGCCCCGTCGCATGGCCGTGAATTGCGGCTCTGTGTAATACGCGTTGAAAACCTGCTGTTGGCTTCGCTTCTTTTGCAGAAGCATTTACAAGCCCTCCAAGTTCATATTTAAGATAGGAATCTAATTGGTTATATATACTTATTATATCTATATTATTGGCCTGAAGTACAGAGCAAGCATCTTCATTTTCTAGCAAAGCAAGAAGCAAATGTTCAAAAGTAGCATATTCATGTTGATAGCTATGCGCTATTACTAAAGATCTTGTTAATGTTGTTTCTAATGATTTGGAAAGCATAAAAAGTCCTGTTGTTTGAGAGTGCATACTCACTTAATTCCATTCTAGAATGTTTTACTATACTTTCTCAACCAGTTTGATGTTTTTTTGCAAAATCATTTGCTGGGTGTGGTAATAGTGTTTAAGTAATAATTTTTTTAAGAAAAACGCTTGCAAACTATGTGGTTTACGTGTAGAATGCATTCTTCTTAGACGTTAGAGTAACGTGGCCCTGGTATGCCTAACTTACTCTGCACTAAGGCGTTTTATCGATAACTAAGGCCCTGGAAAGCTACTTTCTGGTGCTTTAATAGAAATACCAATGAGGAACAAATGCCAAAATTAAAAACAAAATCCGCTGTCAAAAAGCGTTTCAAAATTACGGCTTCCGGCAAAGTTAAAGCTGGTCAGGCTGGAAAACAACATATGATGCGTCGTCGTACAAAGGCTCAACTTCGTAACCAAAGAGGTACCGAGGTTCTTTGCCCACAAGATGCAAAAAATATTATCAAGTTTTTCATGCCATATGGTTAATTAATTAAGGAGCGACAAAATGACACGTACTACAGCTGGTAAAGTTACCAAACAAAGACATAAAAAGATTCTAAAACTTGCCAAAGGCTACCGCGGAAGAGCAAAGAATTGCTACCGTATTGCAATTGAGAAAGTTGAAAAGGCCTTACAATATGCTTATAGAGACAGAAAAACTCGTAAGCGTGATTTCAGAGGGCTTTGGATACAACGTATCAATGCAGCGGTGCGCGAGCATGGCATGATTTATTCACAATTCATCAATGGTCTCAAAAAGGCTTCTATTGAAATCGATAGAAAAGTTCTAGCTGACCTTGCTGTGCGCGACGCTGAGGCGTTCAAACACATCGTTGATCAAGTTAAAACAGCAGGCTAATCAACAGGTCAAACATCACCCCGGAATTTGTATAACAATTCACCAGGGTAATGTCATCCCCGCCCCAGCCACGGAGTTTACCCTCGCGTAGGCGGGGGCGGGGGCGACAAAATGGGGGTGAATTGATATGAATCTCATAATTCCTCATCATTAGCAAGGGCGCTGTCTGTATTTTGCCTCTCTATTGCGTAAGGATGCATAAGCTCTATAGCATCAATTCCATAATCTATTGAATCACCTTCTTGAGTTACAACATCACTCGCAACTAAATATTCAGCAGATTCTAAGGCTGTATTCACCAATTGCGTACGCAATGCACCGCCATCGACCCTCAGCACACCCGAGAGTATTTGTGACAACATATCTTCTGCATCATCTTGTGAACTTTGACGATCTGAACGAGTAGGTATAGCAATTTTACTATGATCATATGTAGTGATTTTGTTATCCGGACCAACTATACAACCTTTGCCATCAAACGCTTTAATGAAATTATCATGACTATGTTCTGATTGCGTCTTCCAAAATTGCCACCATTTATTGGGACCATGCTCTTCATGCTCTACTATGAATATTAGTGCGTTACTTTGTTTATCCAAAGAATTGATAAAATTCTTACGAGAATTAAATACGCAGTAATGACCCTCGAATAGTCTTACATCATGTTCACTAGTAAGTTTAAATCCGCATATTGCAGCAGCATTTTTGAGCGGGGTAATTCCACCAACACTTTCAAAAGAAGTTACTGATATTTTATCTTTTGAAAATGGAACACGATTTTTTGCTGTATCTTGAAAATCCTGAACTGTTAAATAATCTCTTAATGCGCACATATGATTCGCCGCAAGATCTGCATTATAGGCTCCTGATGAGTGGCCTGTATAATGTAACGCCCATCCTTCCTTAATACAATCCTGAAACTCCGTAATTATATAATCATTTAATCGCATTAATGCTTCTGCTTTGAGCGTAGTAAATCCACATGCAATACGCACATCATCCCAAATATCTGTGAGCATGTTGTAAGCAGTGCTTTCTAGACGCGTTCCCGCAAGAGCTACAACAATTATTTTGTTATTTGCATCTAGAAAGATAGAGCCTTCTAAATTGTGAGGATTTTCTTGCTGCGTTAGGATTTCATATGTTGTTTTATGATGAGCTATTCCATGTGGATACAACTGGTTCATAAAAAAATCACGTAAATGGTTTTTTTTAGCGCTTGGTTTTTCGTCATATGCTATAACATTATATGCATATTCTACCATTTTGGTGTCAAGCATAGCTTGAGCAAAAATTTTTGTAGAATCATAATCTAGGCCAGGTGTGAATGTGGTATTTTTATCTTTGATGGATTTGGGGATATTTACAGTTTCTAAGCAGTGAATTGGCAAAGTAATTTCTGAAAATAAGAGTCTTGCAATATTTGTTTGTATTATGCTTTTTAGAGTATTGATGGTTGTTGAAAAAGTATAATTGTAATTTGTAAACATACAGCACCTCCATTGTTGTTATACGACCGCCATTATAGGCGTGCTTGTGTGGATGGTCAAACAAAAAGATTAAAAAATATTATGAATTCTGAATAAAAAAGACTTTAGTCGAGAAAATGCAAATCAAGTATTTTTATTTCATGATGAAATATGCTATTATAACCCGAGCTTGACGTAAAATTTTTCTAAAAATTCGTCGCAAGCGTCATTGCGAAGAGGGCTCTGGCCCAATGTGGCAATCTCACTTCTACTATAAAACCCGCTAATTTGTTGCATTACAGGTAATATTTATAGGAAAAGTGAGATTGCCACGTCGCTACGCTCCTCGCAATGACGCCCGTGTAAGCTTTTGAGCTAAAAACTTACATCAAACTCAGGTTATTATACTCCTTTAAACTAGGTGATTTATGTTAGGTATTATAGCGGCACAAGGACTTCTTCCTATTATGGTTGCGGATAATAACGCAGATGGACAAAGCGTTGTTGCATGTATTGACGGACTTGCTTTCAAAAAAGATTATCAAAGCCATATTGCAGAGGAATTTTCGATTGGCAAGGTCGGTGCAATTCTTAAATTTTTTACAACACATAATGTGAAAAAGATTGTAATTTGTGGAGCTATGAAGCGCCCAAATTTTTCCGGCATTCCAGTTGATGCGAAAGGCGCTGTACTTCTTACTAAGATTCTTGCTGCAAAATTTTTGGGTGACGATCAATTGCTTAGAACTGTCGCTGAATATATAGAGGGGCAGGGGTTTGAAGTTGTCGCTCCAATAGATTATACAAATCAAATATCAATCAAAACTAAGCGTGCGCCATCTAAACGCGAGAAAGATGATATCGAAATTGGCCTACAAGCAGCACGAAAATTAGGTGAACTTGATATTGGACAAGCCGTGGTTGTGAATAATGGTGCTATTATTGGCGTTGAGGCCATAGAAGGTACTGATGCTTTGATCAAGCGCTGCAAGGCTGGTATGCTAGTAAAATGTTTGAAACCAACTCAGGATCCGCGTTTGGATACGCCTGTGATTGGAGTGGAGACCGTGAGAACGGCCCATGAGGCTGGCATGGTGGGAATCGCAGTAGAGGGCGTGATAGTGATTGATCCTAAAGCAGTGGTAGAAGAGGCGGATAGATTGGGGATTTGGGTTGTGGAGAGATGATAACGCGAACAAAATGCGCTCTGGTCTCAATCTACCAATGTTTCTATATCCACCTTTAAACAATGCGCGCATTTTGCATAAAAATCTATGGTGCCTTTGCGTTTTTTATGTTCAATTTGGGACAAGTATGCTTCACTGATACCAATATTTTTTGCTAATTCAGTTGCGCTATATCCGCGATATTCTCTCATTGTTCGGATTTTTGATTTATCGCCAAGCAACAAACGTTCCACTAAATCCATAGGAAATGTTTCTTCATTGGCATTACGAGATTTATCATAAGCAGCTATATCTTCTAAGTCTTCTATATCTTCCAATCTAGCTTGTAGTTCATTAAATTTTTCCATAGAAAGTATCACGGCCATTTTAACGCCATTTTGTTCTATAACACTAAAATCATTAATATGAATCATATATGCCTCCTCTAGTCCCTATTTTTATAATATGTATTATGTATTTTTCGTTATCAATCTCATAAATTACTCTGTAATCACCAACTCTTAGCCTGTATATTTGGCGGCTATGTTGCAGCATCTTGATATTAAGAGTACTATTATACGGGTCTTTTGCTAGTGTTTTTATCTTTTTTAATATTACCTCTAAATAATTTTTTGGTATTTTGGTCGAACTCTTCAGAGCCTCTTTAGAAAAGACTATGGAATACATAATGCGTTGAAAACCTTCTACTATTTTGTTTGTATAATTCATATTATAGCATAATGCTAATCTAAGTCAATTCTTTTTTAACATAATGCTAAATATAAATTTCACTAGCCTATAACCATAAAAGCCTATATATTTGTAAAAGTTATATAA
>CANNRM010000010.1 GCA_947508155.1 Rickettsiales bacterium
AATACGATTATTATACATAAAGCAGAGATGCTAGGTCTTAGCCAGCTTTATCAACTGCGTGGGCGTGTGGGTAGAAGTAAACTCCGTGGTTTTGCTTATTTAATTATAGGCAATTCTAGAACCGTTACCGATCAAGCACTTCGCAGGTTAGAGATTATGCAAAATATCGACTCACTTGGTGCAGGGTTTACTATTTCAAGTTATGATTCTGACTTACGTGGATTTGGGAATCTAGTAGGTGATGAACAATCTGGACATATACGTGAAGTGGGTGCTGAGCTTTATCAAGAGATGTTGGAAGAGGCAATTGCTAATTTCGAGCATAAAAAGCCAGAGGAAACATTCACTCCGAATATCAATTTGGGAACTGCGGTATTTATTCCAGAGGAATATATTGCTGATAACGAGCAGAGATTGGCGCTTTACAAACGTATTAGCTTGCTCGATTCAGAGGATGAAATAGAGAATTTCCATGATGAATTGATTGATCGTTTTGGAAAGATTCCAGAGCCAACACAGAATTTGCTTTATGTTGTGAAAGTGAAGGTTTTGTGTAAGAGGATGGGTATATCGGATATTGATGTTGGCCCGAATGGTATGGTGATGAAATTTATTCCATCCGAGAAGTCAAGCGAGCTGGTGATGGCATATGTTGCAAAGCATCCTAGGAGTACGAAGATTAGACCGGATAATAAGCTGGCTATTATGGGGAGTGGGTTGGATGTTTATAAAGTGTTGATGGAGATTATGTCATAATTCTATTTCAATCCATCCTTTTATATGTTATAATAACCCTGAAATCGTGACATCAGCATGTCATATTTTCAGGAAAAACATATGAATATTACACGTAATTTATTATTATCCAAAATTCAAGAGGAGTACGAAATTCATCAGGTTTGTGCTCTTTTAGGACCACGTCAATGCGGAAAAACAACGCTTGCAAAGGCTTATGTGGCAACATATCAGGGACCAGTACATTTCTTTGATCTTGAAAATCCACTTCATCTTGCTAGATTTGAAAATCCTATGACTTCATTGCAAGATCTAGATGGTCTAATTGTAATCGATGAAGTGCAGTTAAGACCAGATTTATTTTCTGTTTTACGAGTTCTGGTTGATGAGAAAAAAGACAGAAAATTCCTTGTCACAGGCAGCGCATCTCGCGATCTATTAAGGCAATCATCTGAAACTTTAGCTGGTAGAATTGGATATCATCAAATTACTCCATTTACTATGAGTGAAGTCGATGATTGGAAAAAATTATGGGATGTTGGCGGTTTCCCAAAGTCTTATCTTGCAAGCAGCACCAAGAATAGCGAAAGATGGCGCGATGAATATATCAAAACTTTTCTTGAACGTGACATTTTCAAACTATCGCTCGATATTACTCCTAATATAGTTGAAAAATTATGGAAAATGCTAGCTCATATTAATGGGCAGATATGTAATTATGCGGGTTTGAGTAAGTCTCTTGGTATTGATCAGCGCACAGTTAAAAGATATATCGAGATTCTGGAAGGAGCATTCATGGTTCGTATTTTAAAACCATGGCACACAAACCTCGGCAAACGTGAGGTAAAGTCTCCTAAGCTCTATATTCGTGATACCGGAATTTTACATAGGTTACTTGATTTAGACTCTGAGAATCTACAATTTTATCCATATATTGGGCATTCATTTGAGGGTTTTGCTATAGAACAACTTATTTCACATTTCGATATTTATGATAAATCATACTTTTGGTCCGTGCATGAAAGTGCAGAATTGGACTTCTTGGTTACCAAAGGAATGAAGAAAATCGGCTTTGAGATAAAATATTCGGATGCTCCAAAGATTACCAAGTCTATGCATGTGGCTATGGAGGATTTAAAGCTTGATCATCTATATATTATAACCCCGGGTGATCAGATCTTTCAGATGGACAACAAAGTAACATCGGTTGGAATTTCGCATATAAAAACCCTGAAAATATGACATGCAGATGTCATGATTTCAGAGTTTTTTATTCATAAAATCAAAGCCCCCTCATAAAAATTTACACTTTTATGTTAGTTATTGTTGCAAATATCCATCAATTCATTTAATAATGTGATAATATCAACTCAACAATGGAACGCACATGTCACAAGAAATTCACACTAGTTTTGGAAAAGCCGTCAAAATCAATGGTCATATCGTCAAAGTAATGCATGTGGCCGCAACACAGAAATATATAATCAGCAACAAGGATGGCGCCAATAACGAAAAGAGTTTTACCTATAGCGCAGTGCAAGGAGATAGCTTTCAGGCTGGGTCATTAATAATCAAAAATTGGAAACTCGAGGATATAACAACTATAAAAGTTACAGCTGAAGATACATTAGAGAACATTGCTAAGAAAATTAATGACACTGGGGCAGTAACTGCATCTGTATTGCAAGATAATAGCGGCTTCAGAATGATTCTTGAAAGCAGAGAAACAGGCATTAATAATACATTCCATCTTGCAGGAGACGCAATTGCCAATCTAAAAGCAGAGGTCCCGCCACATGCTGTAAAATTCATGGATATATATAATATTTCTGGCCACGCATTTAACACATTAGATCATATAGACGATGCATCTTTTGAGACCGGAATTATGTATTTAGGCAATGGTTTCGTTGAAACTCAACATCCCGATTCGACAACGCTAAAATCGATGGTAAAATGTATAAACAAAGTATCAACTGCTACTAATACTAAGGCGGAGATAATCGAGATTACTGACAACACCTATATCCTACGCATAAGCACTGTATCTGGACAAGAACTGAAATATACTGGCGGAGATGTTATTATATCACCTAATACTCAAATCAAATATAGCACTGCTCAAAACACCGTTATAATTGTTGACGACATCGAAAGCTCGTCTCCTACGCATGATATAGCAACAAGCGTAATTGGAAATTTAAGTGTAGAAGCAATTGGAGATGATGTGACTATATCCTGGGACGACTAAAAAACCAATTCTTTCCTGATCTCATGTAGAGATTTTTTCGGTTGCTTAGGCTGCATTTGTTTATCTAAAAGATTTGTACTCTCCGCTTGCCTAAGCAACACACGCAAGTCTGCTTGTATACGTCTGACGGCACCGCCTTGAGCGGTGTGCATAAGAGCCTCTAGATCCATTTGTTTTTTTTCATTCTGCATATCTTGGTTTCATCCTGGAGTTTGATTCATTAATATTAAATCTAATCCTCGGATGATACAGAGTCAAGCATTAACGATTGATGACATGCTAAATAATTAATTGTCTAGATATAAATAGAACAAAAATGGAGCGGGTGAAGAGATTCGAACTCTCGACTTCGACCTTGGCAAGGTAGCGCTCTACCCCTGAGCTACACCCGCAAAATATGCGCCAATTAAACTAATTGTGTATTAGAAACACACTGGGTGAAACGAGTATACAAAAAAATACTAGATTTGCAAGCACAAATTCTTCAAATCCAGTATTTTTTATCGTTAGACCTCTTGCATAACACATAATAAATGAGGAATTTTTAGGAAAAACGAAGATGAGCAGCGCAGTGTACTCTTGGTACGTGAGCAGCGCAGACGAGTTTTGACAACAAAATTACCATTTAGTACAAGTTATGCAAGAGGTCTATTATTCATCTGCATTTCCTAGTAATCCAAATTGCTGCGCTAAAGCATCAACTGTAGCTTGATACTCAGCCCCCGCATCCTCATGAGGTAATAGAGAGTCATCTGATTGGACGTAATTAGCATGTATAGTACGGAATGCATGATGCACGGCACCATGCAAGAAATCATAAAATGTAGGATTTGTTGTTTTAAGATCAGATACATCCAGAGGAGCATTATGCTTAATAAGAAATCCGATAAAGTCATATGTATGGAGTCTATGCGCTTCATACCGAGAAATATTATTCCATATATTTGTCTCAATACTAGCACCGAGCTCTGTAACTAGATTTTTAGCAAAAGTATAATCGCCGTTAGCATTAAAAACTACATTAGAAAACAAAGTTTTATTATCACGATATGGAGTATCTATAACCACATCACCTCCAATCAAAGCCCTAGCATGATCAATATCAAACGCACAATGTAATGGTAATTTATCTTCATTATCTCTAAGATTTAGCGTAGCACCATGATCTCTCAAAAGAGCAATAGTATCTAAATTCTGTGCATTATGTAAAGAAACTTTTTTATATGCACCCTGAATATTAGGATCAGCATTATGCCGCAGCAAACAAGTAACCAACTCTAATTCATTCAGCCATCCGCATACCAGATTGAGAGGCGTGTCATTACGTCCATCTTCTAATAAAATCATAGCATTGAGACTCAGCTCAGGATGCCCTGTCAAAATTCCCTCAAGCAAAGCAGCATCAGGGTTTGGATTAGAATTAGATAAACATTTAATCAGTTCTTGAGTCATAACTACTTTTTTATTTTAAGGCAATCCCAAACTCTTAGGTTTCGCAAATCTCATCCACATATCCACCATCAATTTGGTCACTGTAATAGCCGTAAACATCGATGCGATAATACCTATCGTAAGTGTCACAGCAAAACCCTTAATCACACCAGCGCCAAAAATATAGAGCAAACATGCTACAATCAAAGTAGTGATATTAGCATCTAAAATAGTACCAAAGGCTGTTTCAAAGCCCTGTTTTATTGCAAATAAATTAGATGCACCCTTGTGTAGCTCTTCTCTTATACGCTCATAAATAAGTATATTAGCATCCACCGCCATACCAATTGTCAGAATGATTCCGGCAATTCCTGGTAATGTAAGTGTTGCTTGAAACATAGATAGCATCGCTAGGATATAAAACAACGCCAGACATAGTGCCAGATTTGCAAATATTCCCAAAATACCATATGACCATATCATGAATATAATAACCGCAACAAACCCCACGATACCAGCCCTTGTACCAGACTTAATAGAATCAGCGCCTAAATTGGGGCCTATAGTACGCTCCTCGATGATCTTAAGTGGAGCCGGCAATGCCCCAGCACGCAATAGTAATGCAAGTTCGTTCGCATCTTCAACCGTCATAGAGCCTGAAATAATGCCACTTCCGCCGGTAATAGCTGAATTAACATTAGCGGCACTAATAACTTTATCATCCAGAACAATTGCTATACGCTTTCCTATGCTAACTTTTGTCAAATCTCCAAAAAGCTTACCACCTATGGCATTCATAGTGAATGACACACCAGGATGAGAATTTTGATCGAATGTTGCAACGGCATTTGTTAGCATGTCACCAGTGACCACTGCTTTTTTCTTGATTACAACAGGGTATAACTGCCCTTTTGCATGCTCCATATATAGAAGCATGGAGTCAGCAGGAACATTCCCTTTTACCGCAGCTTCAAGATCAACTTCATCATTCACTGCATGAAAAGTAAGCTTAGCTGTTTTACCTAACATGCTCCTAAGCATTTCGGGACTTTCTGCCCCTGGTACCTGAAGCAATATTTGCCCCTCACCCTGTTTTTGAATGATTGGCTCTTTTGTGCCTGTACTATCGACCCTCATACGAACAATTTCCATAGATTGATCAATAACGTTAATACGAAGCTCCGAAAGCTTATCATCATTAAAACGCACAGATATTTTGCCATTGTTGTTCTCAAGCCATATAGACTTATCAAAAGATCTGACTGTACTTTTTAACAAGTCAAAATCTCCAGCATCACGAAGCTCTAAGGTTATATGATCATTCATATAACGAAGATTTTTATAACCAACCTTCTGCTCACGAAATTCTTTACGAAGATTATCTGAAAGCATTTCATATTGATCTTGCAGATAATGATCAAAATCTACTGAAAGCAATAAATGAGAACCACCACGCAAATCTAACCCCAAATTCACAGAATCTTTAGGTAAAAATGAGGTAGTAACATTCATAAAATTTGGTGCAGCAAAAATCCATGCGACAAATGTCACAATTATAGTAACTAGAACTCGCCACATGGAAATATCACGCACTATTTTTTACCTTTTTTTACAGCTTTATCATTAGCTGATGTTTTCACTTCTTCGGCTTTAGCAGCTACTTTCCTACTAATGATATCAGCAATAGCAGATTGCATAACTTTAATATCAGTATCCTTTGACACTTGTAGAAGTAATGAACTATCATTTTCATTAACTTTCACAACCTTGCCATAGATACCACTATGAAGAAGTACTTCTTCGCCAGGCTTAACAGTAGAAACTAACTGCTCTTGAGCTTTACGCTTCTTTTCCTGTGGACGAATAAGTAGAAAGTAAAATACCACGAAAATTAGCACCATTGGAGCAAGGCTCATCAAAGTGCTTTGCACTGGCTCTGGGGCTGGAGGCAGACCTTCTGCAGAAGTTGTAGTTGTGAGTGTTACGTCTTGAGTTTGTGTGTTTTGTTCTGACGACATGTGTTTTACCTAATTTATTTAAAGCGACAATGATCATCCTATCTTCTAAGCAAAAAGTCAAGAGACATGTAAAAGAATCGGAATTACTAATTTATAATAATAGTTGCATATATATCGTAAATATGTTATAACCAATATCACGCAAACTAACAAATTTTAAGAGAAGCTATTATGATATTGGAAATTATTAATCAAATGAATATATATGCTGCCGAATATAGATTTCTAGGTTTAGATCAATCGATACACGAATCCAAAGCCAAAGAAGCAGTACACGCCGACAAATGGAGCAAAGCATTATCTATACAAAATACCATGATAAGCATCGATGAAAGCGACATTGCACACTATATCAACGCGCATATCCATGATATATTACACAGCTCAGCATTAAATGCAGTATTCTCCCAAGAATTTCAGAAAATATTCGCATCACACACAGAATCTTTAGTAAAATCTGGTGTTGCAATCAATTATGACAATTGTTATAAGAAATTCATTAGACCAATGCTAAAGCAATGCAAATCTGGCCAAATGACTGAAGCAGATTTAAAGAATTTACTCAACGAGTTTGATCCTCAATACGCGAAATTAGCATCAGATGAGTTAAATGGAATCTCACACGCTGAAAAAAGAACATATTCAGAAATGTACTGCGATGAAAAAGATGAAGATGCAGACTCAGCAATAACAGACATGTATTCATACGTGGGAACAGAGTATTTTGACCAAGAAACTGTTGTTATTGGCACTAACCACGTATTTCAATAATGTTCTAAATCACAAAGCTGTACATCATACGAAATTTGTAGAAAAAATATACCAAACCCCAAGAATCTAGCTTTTTACTTGCAAATCAATGCTCTATAGGCGATTATACAATGCAACACACATAAGTAGCATTCTATGATCGTCGTTGAGAATTTGACAAAAAAATATTCCGGACATTACGCCGTGAAAAATATCAATTTCAAAGTTGATAAACAGGAAACAGTCGCAATAGTTGGACCTTCAGGTAGTGGAAAATCTACCCTACTGAGATGTATCAATCGCTTAGAAGAACCATCTTCTGGTAATATCATAATAGATGGTCAAAAACTTACCGCCAAATCTAGCAATAAACTGAGACTTAAAATAGGAATGGTTTTTCAACATTTTAACCTATTTCCTCACATGAATGTACTGGAAAACCTAATCTATAGCCCTTGCAAAGTCAAACGGATGAAAGAAGATATAGCCAAAGAAAAAGCAATTGCGCTTCTAGAAAAATTTAGCCTCTCTAATAAGTCTCACTTCATGCCCAACAACCTTTCGGGCGGGCAAAAACAGCGCGTATCGATAGCTCGAGCAATTATGATGGACCCAGAGATTATGCTCTTTGATGAGCCAACTTCAGCGCTAGATCCTGAAGTAATAGGCGATATAGCAGAGGCTATTTCATTGTTAAAATCAGACATGACTATTATCATCGTCACGCATCACATAAAATTTGCTCGCGCTGTTGCGGATCGTATTATTTTTATGGATCAGGGGCAAGTGTTATGCGATCAACCACGCGATGAGTTTTTTGAAAAGCCCAAATCTCAAAGAGCTCGGTTGTTCTTGAGTAAAGTTAGTGAGTTTTAACCAAACACATTATACGTTACATTTCACCACCATACGAAATTTCGGTTGTATCGTCATTGCGAGGATGGCTCCAGCCCGACGTGGCAATCTCTCTTTTTATAAAATATTATGCATGATACAGCGAATCAGAAGGTTTTATAGCAGAAGAGAGATTGCCACGTCGGGCTGGAGCCCTCCTCGCAATGACGTTTTAGGCGTGGTGAAAGCTTGCCATTATACAATCGCTTGGTATTATCTCTCATTACCTACACTTTGCTTAGACCTCTCAGACTGCAACTTCCCCACCCATGACGCTTTGGCAACATCTTTTGGCATTGCTTTTGCAGTGATGATATCATTTAACATGCCACTAATCACTTCATCTTTTGGCTTACTAGCAGAATCTATAATTCTCTGCATTTTGCCAGATAATCCCAGTTGATTCATATCTAATGTTGCCCTGATGATCCGTGGCACTTGTTTAGACAAAATATTTGCATGTTCAGGATATGCCGTAGCACAAATATTCTGAACCCCATTCTCAAGTATTTTCATTTTTTGAGGAGATACGTAATTGCCAGTAGTCTGACTAGAGATATAATCCGCGACCTGCTCAGCCACATACTCTCTTAGTTCTTTGTTCATATTCCCTCCAGCATTTGAAAAACTTCTATTTTCGCAGCGTGCAAAAGCCCTTCGTGTAATCTATGTGATACATCACTATATTTATGCACCAATTCCTCTATCCTGGAGTGATCTATTGGCGACTTGCCAAGATATATGGCATATTTATTCGCAATATCTGATATATCAGATATTGTCCTATTACCACAATGCGCCAACATCGTAACTATCTCATCTATAAAGGATCTTTTAGCAATTTGAGGATTAACGGTCACAAGAGACCGCAAATAGAAGTCTTTTATGTTATCAAGATAATTCATCACCTTAGTATTATCTGCTTCTAGCATAGAATATGCAGCAATTTTAACCCTATATTCTAACTCATTCATATGATGAGCAGTTAATCTATTGAAGGGCTGCGACGCTTTTTCAAAACTATGCCTCACATCTTCCAGAGATAGTATTTTATTGTAATTCAGCGCATATTTACTACAAATGAGTATGGCATCTGTAAATTTTTTGAAGTAATTCTGCGCAGAGGGAGTAAGCATACCATTTAAATCATACAAATGTTTGCCTTCTTGAGATGAGGTAGTAGCAAGCTTTATCACATATTTTGTTAATGCTTCCACCACTTCTGAAATAGATATTTTTACACCAGATGCAAATTTTGTCGTGATTGCCTCCAAGGCTTCACGCTGCAAGTGATCCAAATGCAAGAGCTTGACCTCTTTATCTCTATTGTTTTTATCACCTATATTTGTCATACCATTTCCCAAATTAAATTGCGCAGATGAATTTTGAATGGCAAGCTCCCGCAGCGTATACTTAATAGGT
>CANNRM010000011.1 GCA_947508155.1 Rickettsiales bacterium
AGCATTTCTATCATTTTCGCGCGCGCATCAGACGCTTTTAAACCTAATATTGCTTCTGCATATTCACGCGCTTCTGATGGTACAATATCAAAAATTGCAGCATCGATTTTGCCATATTTATTCAATATATTACGTAATGGTAATTTGTGAATTTTCCACCAAGTCACATCCATTGCGTCCCCAAATGTACAGCACATTACAAGCCCCGTACCTTTCTCAATTGACACAGATTCATCTGCAAGAACAGGCACTTTCATTCCAAAAATAGGAGTAGTTGCGAACTTGCCTTGTAGTTTTTTATAGCGCGCATCTTCGGGATGATAAAACACTGCAACGCAAGCAGGCAAGAGTTCTGGACGCGTTGTTGCGATATGTAAATTTTGCCCATCTTCTGTTTTGAAAATAATCTCATTCATGAAGGATGAATGTTCTTTATCTTCAATATCAGCCTGGGCCAAAGCAGTTTGATCAACTGGGTCCCATAAGATTGGTTGAGATTCGCGATAAACCTCACCTTTTTTCACCAGGTCTAAGAATGACATTTGAGAAATTTTGCGAGATCTAGGGCTGATAGTTTGGTACTCTAAAGACCAATCAACAGAGAGCGCGATGTCATTAAAAAGCTGTCTGAATTTTTCCTCTTCGGATGCCACAACTTCCTGGCAAATTTTGATAAAATCAGCACGATCCATTTGCGTTGCACGCACCTTACGCTGTTTTTCAACTAGGCGCTCTGTAGGAAGACCATTATCATCAAAACCTATTGGGTAGAAAATATTTTTCCCAATCATTCTTTGGAAACGTACGATAAAATCCGCTTGAGTATAGCTAAAAATATGCCCCATATGAAGCTGCCCAGAAACAGTTGGCGGCGGTGTATCTACTACGAAAGTTTCCTCGCGTGATACTTCTGGGTCCCAAGCGTAAGTCTTTTGCTCTTGCCAAATTCTTTGCCATTTTTTCTCTGATTCTGGGTAACTATAATGTTTCGGTAATTCTTGCATATGTTTCACTGATATTTGATTTATGGTAACTATCCGTGTCATCCCGGGTCAAGCCCGGGATGACGTGAGTAGTTACGATTTATGCGCAGATCATACATTATACTGGTCAATAATGAAAATGCTTTTTTTGCGCACCATATTTTTGAGATTGAAAATATTATAAATACTGGTAATATGCTCCTCTAAACTATAGGAATATATATGCAAAAAAACAAAGCAGAATTAGAGCAAGCAATTAAGGATTTTTGGGCGGATTTCGAAAAAGGGCATAAGGATTTAGTCGGTGATGATAGCGCGGTGAATGAGCCATTATATTTTGCATTGCTAGATAAATTGAAAGAAGTACAAGAAGATTTATGTCTCGAAGTAGATCATAATAGCGTTCCACGACAATTGATCATCAGCGCTGATGGAATAGATGATGTATTTGAATTTGTAGAAATGGTTGATGCTCATAAAGTTAATTTTTCTGGTTGGAAAGTAGTAAAATATAGACAGCATCGTGATGATATAGAAGACCAAACTATTACTGTTGGGGATCAATCACTTGAGTTGTCTGAGATATTGTTTGATCTTATAATTGATGATGAAGCTGGCATAGTAGTTGTTATGTTCATTCCTGGTTATGATGAAGATAATAATGCTCATGAAATGCTTAGATGGGTGATTTTGGATAACACTATTGGTGAATATGATGCTGTTAAAAAGGTTGGGTATTTTGCGACTTACTCTACAGCGCAAATGAAAGATCTTGATAAAAAAATGACAGATGAATTTAAAACATTGAGTCATTTAAAGAAGGATTTGGACGATTTGTGGAAATCGTATAGTGCAAGCATGTAAAGATGGCGGAGAGAAAAAGTGATTGCTTTTTCCTTTATCATTCTATATACTACCTCCCATGAATACAAACACATTTACATCTTTATCCTTACTCACGCTGGTGATGACTCTGGTCCTCCGCTAATAGCGGAACATATATATACCCCATCTAATTACATTATTATTTTTACATTTCTAACTAAATAGAGAGTTTTATTATGTCTAAATCACGTTTCGTCGCATGGACCATATGGGCCGTAGCGTCTATATTCTATGCTTATCAATATATATTGCGCGTTATGCCAAGCATTATGCTTGATGATCTAATGACGCAATTTCACATGGATGCTGCAATTTTTGGGCAGTTTTCAGGGGTTTATTATATAGGCTATGTCGGAATGATGATCCCGGTTGGTATCATGATGGATAAATATGGAGCAAGAAAAGGGATGACTGCTTCTATGCTTTTAACCGCTGTAGGCTTGCTTCCAATCATCTTTACAAATCATTGGATCTACGCAATTATAGGACGTTTTTTGATCGGAGTAGGATCATCTGCGGCAATTTTGGGTGCATTTAAAATTATCAGAATGTCCTTCGCAGAAAAGCATTTTACTAGAATGTTGAGTTTGACTGTGAGTATTGGTCTTCTTGGAGCCATTTATGGCGGCGGGCCCGTTAGTTATTTGTGTCAAGGTTTAGGTTACAAGGATGTTGTGATGATATTCGCAATTCTTGGGTCGATTTTGGCTGTGGCAACATATTGTATCGTTCCAGAAATGGAAGCAGAACATAAGAGCTCTATTATGTCTGACATTAAGGAAGTAATAGGTAATGCACGCGTTATGTGCACTTGTGTGTTTGCCGGATTGATGGTTGGTCCTTTAGAAGGATTTGCTGATGTTTGGGGAACGGTGTTCTTAAAGCAGGTGTATGGGTTCGACGGCAATATTTCTGCGAGCTTACCATCTATGATATTTATGGGTATGTGCTTTGGATCTCCAGTTCTTAGTTTATTAGCAGAAAAAACTAGTGCTTTAGGTGCAATTATTGGAGCCGGAATTGTTATGGCGATAAGCTTTTTTATGCTGCTAACGGGATTAGTAAGTATGACGGCCATGAGTATTATGTTTGTAATAATTGGCGTAGCTTGTGCGTATCAAATTATTGCAATATATAAAGCTTCGACTTATGTGTCAGATAATGTGGTTGGACTTACCACTGCATTTACTAATATGGCAATTATGTTTTTTGGATATATATTCCATACTGCAATAGGCTATACAGTGCATAATATGGGTGGCATTGGAGTGAGTGAAGCGCTACTTTATGGTGTTGGTATTATTCCGGTTGCGCTTACGATAGGGGTTGTTGGGTTTGTGGGATTGATGATGGCTGATAGAAAATAGCATAGTGTGCATCTTAGTGGATGAATATGGCATTTTCAGTTTTAGATTATCCACTAGGAGAACAAGTGTTCGAGGAGCGCAAGCCTACACTTAGTAGGTGCGCACCGCAGAATTGTAGTTCGACAACGTGGGAATCAAAACTGGGAATGCCATTATACGTTAAACCTGAAATGCACTATATCCCCATCCTGCATCACATATTCCTTGCCTTCTACGCGCATTTTGCCAACTTCTTTAGCCTTTGCTTCAGTTTCGCATTCAACATAATCCTTGTATGAAATAACTTCAGCGCGGATGAAGCCCTTTTCAAAATCAGTATGAATAATACCAGCACCAGCAGGTGCTTTTGTGCCAATACGAAATGTCCATGCATGTGCTTCTTTTGGACCAATAGTGAAATAACTTTGCATATTCAAAAGTCTGTAGGATGCATTCACGATTTTGGTTAAGCCTGTTTCGTTTAATCCAATACTCTCCAAGAACATTTGCTTTTCTTCTTCGGATTCTAAATTCGCAATTTCAGATTCGATTTTTGATGAAATAATTACTGCAGAAGTGCCTTCAGATTTTGCCATTGCGGCCACTGCTTCTGTAAATTTATTTCCAGTCGCAGCCTCTGTTTCTAGTACGTTACAAATATATAATAACGGCTTAGATGTGAGTAATTGCAATGTCTTAAATGCATCGCCATCTTCTTCTGTTTTGATTAGGCTACGTACAGGTTTGCCGGCATTCAAGCAAACACGTGCTTGCTCTAGCAATGCTAGAGGTTCAGCTAGAGTTTTGTCGCCACTTTGTACTTTTTTCGCCATTGCGGGAATGCGTTTTTCAACTGACTCAAGATCAGCTAAAATAAGTTCAGTATTGATGATTTCTGCGTCATTTACTGGGTCAACTCTGTCATTAACATGAGTGATATCAGCATCTTCAAAACATCTTAGAACATGCAAAATAGCATCAACTTGTCTAATATGCCCAAGAAATTGATTGCCTAAGCCTTCGCCAGTACTAGCGCCTTTCACAAGGCCCGCAATATCCACAAATTCCATATAGGCTGGGATTATTTTGCCAGAACCAGCGAGTTTAGCAAGAACTTCAAGGCGAGGATCGTCAACTGGTACGATCCCAGTATTTGGTTCTATGGTGCAGAAGGGATAATTCGCAGCAGCAGCAGCTTGGCTTTTTGTTAGAGCATTAAATAGAGTAGATTTGCCTACATTTGGTAAGCCCACTATTCCGCATTGTAGTCCCATATATACTCCTCTATATTAAATTTCAAATTTAAATTCAGTCCAGATTTTCCCATCACTTTCAGCCCACATTTTGCCATGGTGAGCCAAGATTGCAGCATAATTGTGCGCAAGACAAGAACCTCTATATCCAGATAATTCTGGCATTTGTGAGTCTGGATTAAATGGGCGAAATATCTCAAATAATTGATTTTTGGGAATGCCCATCCCTTCCTCGCGAATAGAGAATTCTAAGTCGCTTTTATCTTGTTTTAACACAATTTTTATAGTGGTTTTTGGATTGATGTGTTCTATTGCATTTTTAACTAAATTTTCTATTGTGTTGAGTATATACTTTCTATCGCATGTCGCATACACATTTTCCTCAATTTGCGCATCAAATTGTAGTATTTTGTTATTCAAATACAATTTTTTACATAACTCGATGGTGTCATGCGCTAATTTGCTTATATTGACCCTTTGTTTATTTATTTGTAATTTGCCTTCGCTTTCATGATACATTGGTGGCAATTCAGATTTGTTTTGAGTTTTAATCCATCCTCCAGGCTGCCAAAGAAAATAGTGGCTGCCCATATATATTACTAGATTGGCAAGCATGCCTAATAATATAACATTTTGTATTTCACTGAAAATCATAAGAAGTATCACGGTGGAAAGTCCAGCAAACATTCCAAGTAACACGGAGGTTTTGGTGCTTCTAAATCCAAAAATTGCAAGCATCATCGGCACTGATACAACTGGCATATAGAAGTTATATGCCATATATATTGCTGACCACATATTCTTGACTCCAGTTCCCAATATAAGACCGACTACACCAATAAAAAAAGCAACATAACGAGTAAATGGCAGATGTTTTTCTTCTGGCAGATCAAATTCTATGGTTTGGCAAAAATCATGAGCGAATAAGACGGCACCCGCGCTAAGATATGCGTCTGTAGTGGACATGCACAAAGCCATTACGCCAATTACAAATATGCCCTTAAAACCTACTTCTAGATAGTGATTTGCTATATACGCCACTAAGCTATGAGTTTCTGTATAGGATACATTTACTGGTATGTTTGGATCTGTGATTAGTACAATACCCATAAAATTGAATAATAAATAACCAAGTAATATAACCATGCTGGACATGGCGAATGTTCGGGCCACTTGTTTTACACTACTGGCCATAGAGATGCGCTGAAAATGTGCGGGGTCTAGACTGGGAATTAGGAAGAAAAAAAACACTCCAACAGAATTCATGAATTTAGGGTTTTGATAATCTAATATATTGTGCATGTCAAATGCAGGATGAGTTTCTAGAGCTTTCACAATAGATGAGGCATTGCTATCAATCGCAAACCAGATGCATATTATTGTGACGGGAATAATTACGCCGAAAGTTAGAAGTTGCATCACATGTGTAAAAGTGATGCATTTGACGCCAATAAATGAAGAGTAAATTATTATTACGAATGCGCTGATTATAATCGCATATATATTTGTGATGCCAAGAAAATTTTGAAGGAGGTAGGTTAGTATAGTAAATTGCATTCCTACCATACATATTGCTACAATTGTTCCAGATATAGCCACGACTCCTCGAACGTCTCTACCAAACATATTCCCCATAGCTTCAGCTATAGAAAATGCTCCTAAAAATTCTTGCATTCGGGGTGCGTAAAAATAAGAGATAATTAGGAAGGATAGGGCATCTGCAATGAGTGGCATAATGAAATACAAACCATCTCTAGATGTTTCGCAGGCGATAAAAGAGAATGAGTGTCCTGATAACCATGTTGCCACAATTGTGGATACAAGCGCACCATTGCTGAGGTTTCTGTTGCCAATGGCATATTCTCGAACGCTACTGAATTTTTTTGCAAACCATATACCGGTAAATAATGTTAGGAGTAAAAACCCCGATATTATTAGGGCATCTATCATGCTAATGTTATTGAATATTCCTAATATACCATCTATATGTATTTCCGGCCATATAATAGGGTTCTGTCTTCCATTGCTCACGGTTAACTCTCGGTTGAATTTATTGTGATGTCATTAAACAATATACACCATTTGGTGTCTAATGCAAGAATTTTTTCTGTGACATCATCCCTAAAAGCAGTATATACTAGGTGCCAAACAAAATAAAAAACATAATGATACGGTATAAATTTATATTTTTGATTTCCTTATTTCTACTTAGTGGATGCAGTACCAGGGGCCCGGGAGATAAATATCTAAAACAAATATCTGGTACTATAAACAAAGACTACCATCTGGATAAAGGAGAGCTAATTGCTAAATATAATTTAGTAAAAACCTCTGGGCAGAGTCAGTGTTTATTTGCCAAGGATTATGGGAGAATTGTAAGTGATGGAATAGCAAGTCAGAAATTTCTAAATTCAGTTAAACTACGCATGAAAGATGCTGGAACGTTGCAAGAAGCAAGCCGTAATAAAATGAGTTCTTTATACAATAATATTCTTGCTATTAATGCAAAATACAATGTTATTTCAAGGCGTGATATAAAAAAATTACAGTCCTTCTTGTCCATCGCGCCTATAGCATCTTCAGATTCGCCTTTTGATCTGATAGATCCTAAACCACAAACAATTTCCGCAAATCACTTCGCAAATCTTGGTAATATGGATAATACTTTGAGATATATACCGATATTTTTGCCTCAAACTCATACTTCTATGACAAGTCCTTTCGGCACCAGAAAACACCCTGTTTACGGAGAAACACGCTTTCATCAGGGGACAGATTTTGCTGCCAATAAACATGCTATGATTCATGCAGCAGCTGATGGGAAGATTTTAGAAGTTGGACATTCAAAATCATATGGGAATTTTATTTTAGCAGAGCATGGAGGGGCGTTTAGAACGCGATACGCTCATTTAAGTAAATTATTAGTCGATTCCGGTGAGAGAATATTTCAAGGGCAATTGATAGGGCTTCAAGGAAGTAGTGGCAGTGCAACGGGTGATCATTTGCATTTTGAGGTGATTTATAAGGGAGAGCCTGTTGATCCTATGTTTTTTGTTGGAGGGGAATATCGGTGCAGGAGGGGGTGAGGTTTTAGCGGAAAAATGACAAATGTCAATTCTCCGCTAATATGATTCAAGATTAGTCAATTAAGCCTGCGTGAAGTAAATTACCAATGAAGCGATTTGTGTCTTTGCATTTACAGTAACTCTGTAAAATCTATTTTTCTAGCAAAATATCCACTATTATCAAGTTCCTCTGATAAAGTGCCGCAAAAGATCAATATTGGCAATATAGAAAAATTTTTGGGTACTATAAGATTTTTGATTTTATTTTTAACCTCATCTATCACATTTGCAGAAATAGCATTTTTACTCGTTTTTATCTCGCATAAATACAGAATATTTTCTTTTGTTTGTATCATATAATCAATCTGACAGCCAGGATGGCGTTTTGTGGTTCTTTGAAAAAATCCTCCATCTTGTACTACAGAAGAATTAGTAATAGAAAGCTGTTCAAGTAAAATTTGCCTATTGCTTTTTACAAGATTTTCAAATTGTAACCCTAAAATACCATACCAATTATTTAGTGTTGAAAGATCGATATCACTAAAGCCGCCTTTCTTAATTTTATTTTTATTTGGTTCGATATATTTGAGATAAAATCTTACATAATTATCGCTAAGTCTGTAAGTACTTAAATTAGATTCTTTTCCAGAATTTATAATCCATGTAAAATCTCGCGAAATAAATCCAGATGTTTCTAAATCTTCTAAATATTCAGAGAGCATACCTCCGTCGCTTATGCCAAGGGTTGTTGCAATTCCTAATCTATCTTTGTTCCCATCTGCAAGAGTCGTGATTATGTTTTTATACATAGCGTTTTTTTTAGAAAATAGATCAGAAAATATCTGGTCAAATTCGGTGTATAAGACCCCACTCGGTTCAAAACACATTTTTTTAATGTTATATTCGGCACTCAAATTTGTGTTTATTTCTTCTAGATACCTTGGAACTCCTCCTGTGACGGATAGCATTTTTAATTTCTCCGTGGGAGAAATGGTGCATTCTGCGGGCCATATTTGGGCGCATTCTGGTAGACTAAGCTCTTTTAGTGTAAGCGTAAGAGATATACGGCCTACAAATCCTGTATTTGATAGAATATTTTTGTCTATCCAAGATGCAATAGAGCTACAAACGATCATGATTAATTTCGGATTTTGTGAAAAAATTTGGTCCCACATAGTCTTTAATATACCTAAGAAATCATCATCTCCATTGCTCATCCAGGATATTTCATCCATTAAAATGACTGCTTTTTCATTCATAGTTTGAGTGCCCAAAGTATGCAGCATATCAAACCAATTGTCTTTTACTGGATAATGAAAATATTTTTCTAGTTGGAGACTAAAAAATTTTCTTTGGGATGCGTTAGTTTCTTGTTTGCTTGGTGGGATTCCAGAAAAAGAGTAAAATTTATAGTTTTGTCCGAATTCTTTCGCGAGTCTGCTTTTACCGATGCGTCGTCTACCTTTCATTATAACAAGACTTGCGGAAGGCTTGTCTCGCAAGCTTTTGAGGGCGTCAATCTCGTGTTTTCTACCGATAAATTTCATTTGAATATTATGTTTATTTATCTTGAGTATAGCGGAAAAATGACAAATGTCAATTCTCCGCTAGTACAACACATAAGATTTCCGGCGGAAAAATGACAAATGTCAATTCTTCGCTAGAAATCTAAATCTTGATAATGTTTTGGTGGTGCGAAGCCAGCGATGTTGTCCTGTAAGAACGGACGGAAGCTAGGACGAGACTTAATTAGAGAATACCATTCTTTTACTTCAGGATATTGTTCCCAGATTATTTCTCCAAAATAATCTA
>CANNRM010000012.1 GCA_947508155.1 Rickettsiales bacterium
ACCAACATAAAATCATCTAGTTTTTGCAAATGATTGAATGTTCTATTGGAAACACCAAGCGTACGCAACCCATCCGCAATGGTATCAGGTGAATGTTCAAACTTAAATATTGAACCTTGCTGCAAAGATAAAAAAGCATCATTTGCCTGTAATGGCTCGGATCCAATCACCTCACTCCTGGGAGATAACAATTCCTTCGCTAAATATGTACCAGATAAAAGACCACCACCTCCGCATGATGCGAAAATAGCATCCGGCTTATCTTCGCCCATTTGCTGCAATGCTTCAAAAGCGCATGTGCCAGCCCCAGCAATTGTTGCATCACTATCGCTTGGATGCATATAGTAGAAACCATTGGCGCCATCGTGCTTAGTACGCTCTTCTGCCTCTGAGCGAGAATCTGTATAGATAACTTCAGAACCATAAAATTCCGCTGCACGCTGCTTCACTGGCGCTGTGTTTTTTGGTAGGTAAATTCTAGCCCTAATACCCAGTTTACGCGCAGCCCACGCAAGGCCAATACCGTGATTTCCTGTACTATATCCCACAACTTGTTCAGGCAAACGACCCTGCTCTTGTAAATAAAGAAGATGGTTAAGCACACCACGCACTTTAAATGCACCTGTTTTTTGTAGAGAATCAGCCTTGAAATAAATGTCTGCACCTAACATTTGATTAAGCACTTCAGAACGTAGTAGAGGTGTGTTATGCAAGTGTAGCTTGATACGCTCATATGCAAGACGTACATTATCGGGGAATTGGATTTGTGGAATATCGTTAGTCATTGACCCAGTTTTCTAGATGGTTATTATCTTTAGTGATCACAAAATCATCGCCTAAGGCTGGCATAGATTTTAGAAACTCTTTAGTGGTCATTTTTTTAGCTCTTTCTGTAGCCATAAAATCATCGGTACATTTAATATCTGAATACCAAAATTCCCCAAGAGTACCTGGTGTTACATGAGTTTTTTTAATAGTGCTTATTTTTGTGGTAGTACTGTTGTTTTTTCTAACATCTGATAGATGTATTTTTGCTTTTGCCATAATTTCACACTCCAAATTACTAAATACACTCGGCATTATACACTCAAACAAAACAAAAAGCTATCCTACTCTCACTTGAATTTGCTTTATCCATACATTATATGTTACTCTATGCACTAAATATCAGAGAAAATTATGACAGCACCAAAATTACCAGTCCTTGCCTTGCGCGATGTAGTATTATTCCCAGGGATGATAGCCCCACTTTTTATTGGAAGACCATCTTCACTAGAAGCACTGCAGTCTTCTAGGCAAAGCGGTAGTACTGATCATATTCTTCTTACCACACAAAAAAAGCCAGAACTAGATGATCCTAAAGCAGCTGATTTATATAAAATTGGTGTGATAGGCAGAATCATACAAACAGTGAAATTACCAAATAACACTGTGAAACTCTTAATCGAGATAGAACAACGCGTCAAATTAGATTTTTTACCTGATGGGAAATTCCCAACAGCATCCTACACTTTGATGCCAGATGACCCAATAGATGACTTGCAAGCTGTCGATACAGCTCTTGGAGAAGTAATCACAAAATTCTCCGACTACGTAAAATCTAACCGCAAAATTAATCCGGATATTCTTGCAAGTATTACAGGTCAAAAAAACCCTACTTATCTTACTAATATTATTGCTTCCCACCTAACGTCAAAGCTTGATCGTAAGCAAGAATTACTTGAAATCACTAATATCGAAAAGCGCATACAGAATCTAATACATGCCATTGACTCAGAAGTAATTCTTATGACGGCGGAGCAAGATCTGCAAGTTCAAGTCAAAAAACAAATAGAAAAAACTCAACGCGATTATTTTCTAAATGAGCAAATGAAGGTTATTCAGAAAGAACTTACTGGCCAAGATGACAAAACAGAATTGCAAGATTTTGAAAAGAAAATCAAGACTTTGAAGCTTTCTAAAGAAGCAAAAGAAAAAGCAGAGGCTGAATTGAAAAAGCTGCGCGCTATGAATCCCATGGCGCAAGAATCTTCTGTAATTCGTAATTATCTTGATACATTGCTGTCAATGCCTTGGGGAAAGGAAGATAAGGATAAAATTGACGTTGATAATGCTAAAGCTACCCTCGATAAGGATCATTATGGTTTAGACAAGGTAAAAGAAAGGATTATAGAATATCTAGCGGTTTTGCAACGTTCTAAAACTCTAAAAAGTCCGATTCTCTGCTTTGTAGGCCCTCCTGGCGTCGGTAAGACCTCGCTCGTCAGGTCGATTGCTGATGCCGTTGGCAGGAAATATATTAAATTTGCCCTTGGTGGAGTGCGTGATGAAGCGGAAATTAGGGGGCATAGACGTACATATTTAGGTGCTATGCCAGGCAAGATTATTTCATCTATCAAAAAAATTAAAACAAATAATCCAGTATTGTTACTGGATGAAATTGACAAAATGAGCTCTGATTTCAGGGGTGACCCTGCCGCTGCAATGCTAGAGGTATTAGATCCTGAGCAAAATAAATATTTTTCCGATCATTATTTGGATGTGGAATATGATTTATCAAAAGTAATGTTCATTGCGACAGCTAATTCATACAACCTGCCAAGGCCATTATTGGATCGCTTAGAGATTATAAATATTGCTGGTTATGTAGAGGATGAGAAGCTTCAAATAGCACGTAATTATCTGATACCAAAGCAGCTCAAGATGCATGGCGTGAAGACAGCAGAGCTTATAATTCCCGATGATACTATTTTGGAAATGATTCGTTATTATACAAGGGAATCTGGCGTTCGTAGCCTTGAGCGTGAGATAGGGTCTCTGACTAGAAAAGTATTGAAGAAGATATTGAGCGATAAGAAACTAAAGAGTGTAACGATAAATCCTAAAGATTTAGAAGAATATTTGGGTGTTAAAAAATGTAAATTCGGCCTCGCGGAAACAGAGGATCAAATAGGCGCTTGTGCAGGGCTTTCATATAGCGAAGTTGGTGGTGATTTACTCACAATTGAAGCTGTAGAAATTCCAGGCAAAGGTGAAATACGCACTACTGGTAAACTTGGTGATGTAATGAAAGAATCCGCACAGGCAGCTTATAGCGTAGTTCAATCGCGTATTAAGGAGCTAGGCATTAAACATAAAGATTATAAGGATCATGATATCCATCTGCATGTTCCAGAGGGCGCAACTCCTAAAGATGGACCATCTGCTGGTATCGCTATTTTCACAACGATCGCGTCGCTTTTGACTAAGGTGCCTGTAAAAAGGACTATTGCTATGACTGGAGAGATTACATTGCGTGGAAATGTGCTGACAATCGGCGGATTAAAAGAAAAGCTACTTGGAGCTAGTCGTGGTGGCATAAAAACTGTAATTATTCCAGCTGAGAATGAGAAAGATTTGAAGGATATTCCGGAAAGCATCAAGAAGAATTTGAAGATTATACCAATTTCTAAGGTTGATGAATTGTATGATATAGCTTTTGCTTGGAATCCCACTAAGAAGTAACTATTCACCCAATGGCGTCAACTTAAGGAGCAAAGCGACGTCATTGCGAGGACCGTTTAGGTACCTGACAATCCCCCTTCTTCTATAAAATACACTTAACGACCCTTATAGAAGAAATGAGATTGCCACGTCGCATGCGCTCCTCGCAATGACGATCGCCTCGCTTTTTGGCTTTCTTAAGTTGACGCCATTGGATGAATAGTTACTTTTCCTTCGCCTCAGCAGCCGCCCTTTCTGCTTCTTCTACTACTTTTCTTGCTGCAAGACGAGCAGCATCTCTTCTATCTGACTCTTCCCACTCACGCATAGCTATTTCATATGCAGCTTTCCTTTTCGCAAGAGTCACCACCATAGCCGCAGATGAAAATTCAGCAAATTTTGGCCTAACAAATACAGCCCCTAGAGTTGCTACTGATATTACCACATATGATGTATGAAATTTGATAGCATCCAACGTCGCATAAGTCACAATGCTTTGCGTGTAAACTTCATAATATTTAATAGCACAAAACATGCCCAATGGCACAGCAACCAGCAGCACTCTCCATGGCACAATCAATGCCAAACCAAGCATATTTAAAAGAAACACCATATTCAGCGCATGCTCAAACTGACCTACAAACACATAAAAAGTAACACATACTATGGGCACATAAAATGCCCCAACATTCCAAAACATACTAATAAAATAGTCATTTTTGAGACTAAGTGGCCATATATGAAATGCTGTAAATAACACCCCAAACATCATAGAGGTCTGATAAAAAAAGAATAATGGATCTTGATTATCCATTCCTTTGCTTGGAATCACATACATAGTACAAAATGTAGATGCAAGGCAGATAAGCCCAAATAGCACAAAATATTTATCCTCTTTTGGAGCATTATCTTTACAAAATGCGGCAAAACCATTCTGAATCTCGGCAAAACCGACCTCTCCTCCAGCACGAGCATAGTTCACAAATATTCTAAGTATATTAAAAATATATATAGCGCTACCCAGAATTACGATGGCGTACAACGCCGTCGTTAAGGTATTTGTATCGAATTTCATTAATGTACCATTAGTTTAACCAAACCCAAAGATCACTATACTATTATTTGATCTTTTATTCCAGCTTTTTTTATATTTTTCAGTTTTGCTTTTCTAATTGCTTTCTCTCATTTCATTTGTAGAATGTATATACTCAACAACAAGAATTGAAATGAACAAAACAATTATAATCACCGGTGCATCAAGTGGACTAGGGCAAGAAATAGCTGAAAATCTCGCGAAATTAGGCGTTACATTATATCTTCTCGGGCGCAATAAAAAACGCTTAGAAGAGACAGTCTCTGCTTGTAGAGCGCGCAACGCAAAAGCTATTGCATGCATTATTGATGTTACATCCATTGAAGAAATGACAAAATTCTACGCATCGCTAAAAGGTCGTAAAATTGATATGGTCTTTGCATGCGCCGCAGTTTCTATGGATGCCGATGGAGTGGAATCAGCATCTCAAGCAAAGGAAATCTTTGATACAAATATAATTGGCATTTCTAATACCGTTCTGCCTGCCGCAGAGATTATGGCAAAAGATAATGCTGGTGGCAAAATCGTCATGATCGGGTCAATGGCTGGAGAATTACCATTCCCAACATCGCCTAGCTATTCCGCATCCAAAGCAGCCATCAAGATGCTTGCTGATAGTTTAAGGATAGGACTCAAGAAACATAATATATTGGTAACTTTTGTAATGCCGGGATATATGGCAACACCTATGACGAGTCGCAATAAATTCACAATGCCAATGATTGTAAGCGCAAAGAAAGCCGCGAAAATCATTATTTCCGGGGTTGAACGCAACCAAGATACGATAATATTCCCAAAGATATTGTATTTTCTGATATGGCTTTTAAAGATGTTTCCGAGAACAATATCGGATTATTTATTGGGATTGACACCAAAGAAGGGGTGAGACGTTATACGCGAGCAAACATATTCCTCTTGCCCCCTTGAATTTACCGCGTAAAATATATATATCCAATAAAACACCAATATAAGGTTATACCAATGAGTGAAAATAAAATCGCCCTACATGGCACCACAATCCTTTGCGTACGCCATAAGGGAGAAGTTGTAATCGCCGGGGACGGACAAATGTCCCTCGGTAATGTCGTAATGAAATCTACAGCACGTAAATTACGCACCATTTCAAATGGCGCTATCGTTGCAGGCTTTGCTGGCTCAACCGCAGACTCTCTAACTCTCTTCGAAAGATTAGAAGGCAAATTAGAAAAACATTCTGGACTCCTTTTGCGCTCATGCGTTGAACTTGCAAAAGATTGGCGGACTGATAAATATTTGCGCAAATTAGAAGCAATGCTAATTGTAGCAGATAAAAACAACACTTACGTTCTAACAGGCAATGGGGATGTGATAGAACCGGAAGGAAGTGCAGCAGGAATTGGATCTGGAGGATTCTTCGCTCTAGCTGCAGCACGCGCTCTTGTAGATGGCGGTGCCGACCACCTGACAGCAGAAGAAATAGCGCGCAAATCAATGAATATCGCAGCTGATATCTGCGTATTCTCTAATCATAACATTATTTTTGAAAAGGTCGTATGAGTACAAAAGACAAAATGGGCATGACGCCCAAACAAATAGTTGCAGAATTAGATCGTTTTATTATTGGACAAGCTGAAGCAAAAAAAGCTGTTGCAATCGCTCTACGTAATAGATATCGCCGTAAATTTGTGCCTGATAGTTTGAAGCAAGAAATCGTTCCAAAAAACATCCTAATGATCGGCCCTACAGGCGTTGGTAAAACTGAAATAGCACGCAGGCTTGCAAAGCTTGCAAATGCTCCTTTTATCAAAGTTGAAGCCACAAAATTCACCGAAATTGGATATGTTGGAAGAGATGTTGAAGGGATTATACGTGATCTCACAGATATTTCCGTGAATATGTTCAAATATAAGGCCAAGCAAGAGATCAAAGATCAGGCTCGAACTGGCGCAATTGAACGTGTTGTAGATGTTCTTGTTGGAACATCCGCGTCAGAAGATACTCGCGAAAAATTTAGGACTAAAATCCTCAACAAAGAGATGGAAAATGTCGAAATCGAAATCGAAGTTCTAGATAACAGCCAAACAGGTGGTGGATCATTTGAAATTCCTGGAATGCCTGGTGCTTCAATGGGTATGATGAATATGAAAGATATGATCGGTAAAGCTATTGGTATTGAGCGCAAGAAAATCAAGAAGCTTCTCATCAAAGACGCACTTGAAATTGTCGCCGCTGAAGAATCAGAAAAATTGATCGATGAGGAAAAAATCGTTTTTGATGCGATCAAAGCAATCGAAAATGATGGTATTGTCTTCCTAGATGAAATAGACAAAGTTTGTTCCGGTGGAGAAAATAGACGTGGAGAAGTAAGTCGTGAAGGCGTGCAACGTGATCTATTACCTTTAATCGAGGGAACAACAGTGAATACGAAACATGGGCCTGTAAATACGGATCACATCCTTTTCATTGCTTCTGGTGCGTTCCATTTGTCCAAACCGTCAGATATGCTGCCAGAACTACAAGGACGTCTTCCTATTCGGGTTGAGCTGAAAACTCTTTCACATGAAGATATGGTGCGTATATTGAAAGAGACAGAATCTAGCTTGATCAAGCAATATTCTGCATTGATTGGAACAGAAGGTGTCGAACTTGTGTTTGATGATAGCGCGATCGAAAAGATTGCTTATTTTGCTACTTTATTCAACAGGGAAATGGAAAATATCGGCGCAAGAAGATTGCATACAGTTATGGAAAAGCTTGTTGAAGAAATAAGCTATAATGTAACTGAGATGAAAGAGAAAAAGATTGTGGTCGATGAAAAATTGGTTACAGATAAATTGAGTGAATTGAGTGTTAATACAGATTTAGCAAGATTCGTATTATAAGAAACACAGTGCTAGCGTCATTGCGAGGAACGAAGTGACGTGGCAATCTCCCTTCTACTATAAACGTCATGACTTACAGCAAGCGTAACTTTAAAAAATGAGATTGCCACGTCACTTCGTTCCTCGCAATGACTCTAAACCACTATCTATTCATAATAAAACCACCACTCACCCGAAATATTTCAATTCTCACTTGCAAAAATATTTAAAGTCTCCAGAATAACAATATAACTTAATTTGGGAGATTTTATGGATCCAGCCACAATTGGAGCAATAGCTGCAGGCGTTAGTGGTGCCATTACAGGCATAGCAGGAGCAGCGGTTGCTATTTACAGAACACAAAAAAACTCCGTCACACAAAAAACAAATGAACAAGCACAAGATGCCGTACGAGTTGATAATCATGGAAGCAAAGTTGTGAGTATATTATGGGGCTGTTTTAGTTATTCAAGCGACCCTGATTCCACTATCACACTCAACGAAGCAGACCAATCTGGATCTAATGTTGATGCCGTAAGATTAGTGAGAGGGTATAATGCTCCACCACCAATAACACAACAGCCTGGTGCAGCATCAGTCCCAGGTTTAGCTAATCCAGCAATACCCTTGGTAGCTGGACAACCCGCACCTCAACAACCACAACCAGACATACCGCTTGGAGATGTTAATGTTGCCGCATTACCACAATTGGCTGATAACAAGAATCATTGTAAAATAGCTAGGGCCACATCCGGCACAGATGGATCTTGGACACTTGAAGGCCTAGAAATCGTGACAGTACCTGAAAAATCTGGCGGAGCAAAAGATACTCATTATTGCCAAGAAATCACTGCTAGCACTATGCCTGCAATTGAAGCAATGGTAAAATCAGTAGTTAAACAAGTTCAAACGATTGCTACTAAGTCGAAAGTTGTGGTAGTGCAACGTACAACACCGGAACAACCGCATAATGATAACCCTGATCATCACGAACCTTCTCCTTCTGAAAGCACACCATTAATGGGATCTTCTGTAACGCCTAATATCATATTACCAGAGCATACAGAGGCTTAGCTTATTTCGTCATCCTTAAGTTTTGGAACGGTTGCCCAATGGCGTCATTGCGAGGAGCGCAGCGACGTGGCAATCTCTCTTCTTCTATAAACCATAAAACAAGTCACAATCTTTTATAGCAGAAGTGAGATTGCCACATCGGGCCAAAGCCCTCTTCACAATGACGGATACACACTAATTTCCAACCTTCTTGGTCGCCTTCGCATATTCCTTGCTAAGCTCCCTCACCGCCCAAATCCATATAATACATACCACAGCGAAGATGCCCATCAAATATATCGAAATCGAATGCAATGTTGCGCTTGGCATAATAATAAACACAAATGACTGCAGGAACGCACTGAAGGACTTGCCAATCTTGCTTCCCATCACATCCACCGCTGCCTTACCCTTCGTTTTGAGCTCGTCATTCAGCGGCACATATGCCATCTCCTTGGTGGAATCAAACACTGTATATTTACTCGATTTACTCAGCACATTTTGAATTGCACCCATCATTATAGCAAGAGACATAGGATCCGTCATAGCAATGCCCAACATTCCTACTATATCGAAATTCGAAACACCAAAAAAGCCCATACCAGTTACAAAAACCATAATTGGAGTAATAATTGCCGCTGCATACCACCCTAAAAAGCGTACAATGTTCGAACCAATGAGTACAAAAGTAACAGTAAATATCCCAGTATAACTTAAATACCCCCCAACAAAGGCACGATATTCATGCTCCGTTGGATACATCAGCGCAGCCTTAGCTTTCCACGGGCCTTCGGCAAGGTTAATCGCTACTCCATACGTAATCAGCAATATAGCT
>CANNRM010000013.1 GCA_947508155.1 Rickettsiales bacterium
CATCAATAAACTCCTTCACTTCACGACTACGTTCACCAACAAGCCCTATCACCTTCACATCGGTATTTGCATATTTTGTCAGCATGGAAATAAGAACAGATTTACCAACACCGGAACCAGCAAAAATACCCATACGCTGTCCATAACAACAGCTTGTAAAAGTATCTATCACACGCACGCCAAGATCAATCTTACCACCTATTTTTCTACGCTTTTGCGAAGGAAGCGGTGTGTTTTTTATACTATATGATATCTCACCATTTTTGAGTGGACCCTTTGTGTCAATTGGCTCTCCAAGAGAATTCACGATCCTTCCAAGCCACGAACCATCTGGGTAAATATCATTTTCTCTATCAACTATCTCAACTCTAGCACCAACTCCAACTCCATCTATATCACCGAAGGCCATCAACAAAACTTTTGCACCATCAAATCCTATAACCTCAGCCATGATTTTTTTGACACCATTATTTGGATGCACAAGAATATGCGTGCCAATACTCACAAATTCTGACACACCCTCACATTCGATGACAATCCCTTTCACCGCTATGACGCGACCATACACATGAATAAGCGGGATTTTCCCGATTTGCTCTGTTACTGTTTCAATTGCTTCTATATATGACATATTATTACTTATGTTACTTTATTCCAACTTCGAAAATTTTGAGCTGGTGAAAAAAAAATGCCCCTGCATAAAATCCACATCCAAATCCATCAAAATCTTCGCGATTTCTCCATTCTCCACAAACTCCGCAACAGTCTTCGCTCCTGTATCTCGCGCAAGTTTTACAACCATCTCGGTAATAAAACGATGATACGGATTTGTAGCAACATCCTTTATAAAACTACCATCAATTTTGATTATATCAAATTTAATCGCACATAATTGCTTAAAAGACGTGACACCTACCCCAAAATCATCCAATGCAACACGAATTCCAAGATCACGAATAGTATCTATAAAATGTATAGTTTTTGCAATATCTTCATTTGCAGAAGTTTCCGTTACTTCAACAATCAACCTTTTTGCAGCATCGTTTTTCTTAAAAAGTTTGACAATTTTCTCAAGTAATACTTCATTTAATAACCCGATATTTGAAATATTTACTGAGATTTCTATATCTTCAAATGACTTTAATTCCGTAGCAGCCATGCTAATTACAGCCTCGTCTACCATGTCGATTATACCATATTTTTCTGCGAGTATTATCGCTGGTCCAGCAGAAATCCACTGGCCATTTTCATCTGGAATACGCATCAAACATTCATGATATACAACATGTCCATTCTTACTATCTACAATTGGTTGATAAGCAAAGCCAGCAGTATCATGACTCAACGCTTTCTTTAACAAACTCAAAGCACGGTATTCATGCGCAATAACATTGCTGCAATCAATATCTGGAGAAATAGATAAAGCATTATCAGTATATGCAAGACTTTGTATCAACCGTGGTAGAACATCCGATATCTTCCCATAGTCACTTACAACTCCAAACGAAATATAGGCTAGAAATTCAACGTTATACAACTCTTTTTTGAGTTTATTTGCAACATTGGGTATGGCATTTTTAGCAGTAACAAAAATATAATTTTGTACCAACGCAACATTATATTCCAATATGCCATTTTGCACACAAAAAGCACATATTTTACCCTCAATCGATAATAGCATATCATTCAATATCGAAGGATTTACAAGAGTCTCAAGTATATTATAATTTCGAATTTTGATAATAATTAAATGAGTATCAAGCTGAGACAGCATAAGAGAACGAACGGATTCCGCTGCAGAAATATAATTTGGCAAATAAATTTTAGACATATTGTTCGCCTTTCAGCAGGATCAAAGACTATATTATAGAAAAATTGCACGAGAATTGCAAACACTATTCTATAAGCCTTACTTCTAGCTATCACGCTCTGGATGACCCGAATAGTTACAATAAATTAATTGACGTTTAAAAAAAATATCGTATATTATGTTAATTTGATTTAACCAGAGATGAATAAATATATGTCACAAGAAATTACAAGAAAAAGAAAAGGATATTCAGATGAAACTGGATATGTAGTGAAACGCAAAAAAATAAGTGAAGACACAGAAGAAGTGTTACAACACGATATTGACGCAACACAAAATAGAGCACCATTATCATGGTTTAGCGAGCAAAGAAAGATTATTGAAATGGCTTATGAAGAGGATAAATCAGAAATATTACAATCTCTTCTTTCTCGCAGCTCTACTTTGCGTGAATTAAATATGTCTTTTCTTGATATAAGAAAAGAAGATATCGAAGGTATGTTAGCGCAGATATTAAATACTTCCCCCCTAGAGACTTTGAGATTGGATCATCTCTATACAACACTCAGCGCTATGCAGATATTCCTGGATGCATTAGAGCAACTTCCCACTCTGCGCACTCTAGAATTCAATGGACTATTTCTGAATGGCAACAGGCAGGAAACAACAACACCAACGATCTTTACAGCATTGCAAAAACTAAATCTTCACTCCCTATGCTTATACCATAGTAGCTTCATACCACCATCACATGAAGACGCTCAAAGTTTAGCTATAGCATTACAAAAATTTACAAATCTTCATACCTTAAAAATACTACATTCCAGGATGTCATTTGAAACATTGAATGTGTTGGCTCCTACAATAGAACATCTTACACATCTTAGTCAGCTCTCACTGACTGATGCCAATATAGATGCTCGTAATATGTTGGTATTAGCGCCGGCATTAAGGCAACTTAAAGAGCTTAAAGCTCTAGGTTTAAATTCTAATCCATTGGGCCCGAATGGCATGACAATTCTGACTACTGAGCTAACAAACCTTGCTAAACTCCACACATTAAAGTTAGCTCATGTTCAAATGGGCGCAGCAGGGGGCGATTCACTAGTTACGTTCATAACAACCAGAGACAATTTTTACGCACTGGATGTATCTGGTAATAATATCGGATCAAACAAAATGGTGGAATTAATATACGCCTTAAAGCACCACACAAATCTTCATATGCTTCATATACAGGGCAATCAGACAGATAATACGGGATTAAGGCATCTCGCAGATCTTTTGGAATATAGCAAAATATGTTCTTTGAATATATTGGATAGAAATGCCCCGCTTCGAGCAGAGGGATTAGAAAGCATAATTGACATCATACCAAAATGCACTAATCTTCAAGATCTTATATTAGGTCCAATCAAAAAACATATGGAAGCTCGGTTATTAAAAGCCGTTAAAGATTCCTGTATTACATCCTTGGTCTATCATAATAATGATGATGATCATTTTTTCATCCATGACGAAATAAAAACCGCTCTACAATACAACAGAGATACACGCACTCAATTATTGGGCGTCGATGATGTTCTTATGGCGGTGTTTGACGATTATAATCGACACGATAGCAATATAGCTGTTGCTTTATATCGAGAATATAGTCAGATTATGGCGCTAAGCAAAGAAATTCCTTCTATCATGAATGATATAAGAACTCGAATTGACGAGGATCCCACTTTCTCGGCGGATGATCCCACTCACTTACAACAGATACTCGATGCTTTGGCTCTCCTAACTCAGAATAAAGCAGCAAGAAGAGAACCTGATGAGGAAGAAGACAATTATATAGATGATGATCCGTTGGGAGTTAATGAGGAACATGACGATGCTATTGCACCGCAAGCCCATCTCGCGGGTGATAATGGCGCGCATGCTCTGCCTGATTCCGAGTTCTGAACCTGCAAATTGATATAATACCATTTCCCAAATTAAATTGGACATAAATGATTTAAAAGCGAAGCCTGAGTAAACATATACTTAATATCTGCGCAAAGGCAAGTCCTACAAAATCGCTTATGTCCAATTTAATTGGGGAATATGGTATAATTCCTCTTACAATTATTCACAACAAAAGGACCAAGTCCACACTGACGTAAGTAATTACATTTACTTTTTGTTAGTAAATAATCGTTAAAATCCTTGACTTTTGTTTGAAGAAATGCTATAATTCGCACACACTCAACAAAAACAGGTAATGATCATGGGAAAAGGAAAGCACAAACAACATCAACAAGCTCCTAAAAAAGCCCCTCAATTAGCACATGATGAAGCTCAACATGAAAAAATAACAACTGTTCCAGCTCTAGCACAAGTGATAAAAAATCCATTCTTAACTTTAGATGTGCAAGAAGGAGTTGATTCTCCCGCAGCAATCTTGCCAGCAACTCCACCATCTAAATCACAAATGAAGAAAGCTGCTGCACAAAAACAAATTGAAGATGCTACTGATGCAACTGTATATATACCAAAAGCAGCAGCTGATCTCAATTTAAGCGCTACAGAGAATACTCATGCAATGTCAATACTTCTTGATCCAACAATAGACCAAACACCAGATCCATTGGGAAACACATTGTATACATTGGATTGTCTTGCTTCTATGCATATAACATACTAAACCAACACAATTACATCACTCCATCGTAAAACACGCCTTATTTCACAAAAATACTTTGTATATAAGGCGTAATCGATGATACACTCGTGCCATAATATCAAATCATGGTACCAAAAAATGACAGAATTCGCAGAACTCAAAATTGGCGATAAAATCGTCAAACTTCCTATTAAAAATGCCACCATAGGGCAGAATGTTATAGATGTTACAGGTCTATACAAAGAAACAGGATATTTTACATATGATCCTGGCTTTATGTCCACAGCCGCCTGTACATCTACTATCACCTATATTGACGGCGATGCAGGAATTCTTCGTCACAGAGGTTATGAGATCAAAGATCTTGCCGAAAAACATGAATTTCTCGATGTATCATACCTTCTTCTTCACGGAGAATTGCCAAACAAAACAGAATCATCTCGCTTTAAAAGTATCATCACACATCATTCTATGGTGAGCGAGCAAATGCGACATTTATTCTCGGCTTTTCGTCATTCAGCACATCCCATGGCAGTTATGCTTTCAGCTGTGGGGTCTTTATCAGCTATTTACCACGAAGAATCCAACGTGCATGACCCAGAAGATCGCGAAGAAGCGGCGGTGCGTATTATCGCAAAAATGCCAACTCTTGCGGCCATGTGTCATAAATATTCTCTAGGAATGCCGTTCGTTTATCCTGATAATAGCTTGAGTTTCACAGAGAACTTCCTATATATGATGTTTTCAACTCCTTGCGAAAAATACAAGGTAAGCCCAACACTCGCTAAGGCTTTAGAAAAAATCTTCATTCTACATGCGGATCACGAGCAAAATGCATCTACTTCAACCGTGCGCACCTCCGGCTCATCAGGCGCGAATCCTTATGCATGTATCAGCGCTGGAATTGCATCTTTATGGGGCCCCGCGCATGGTGGCGCTAATGAGGCAGTAATCAAAATGCTCCGCGAAATTGGATCCGTTGACAAGATTCCAGAATTTATCAAACGCGCGAAAGATCCTAATGACACTTTCAGGCTTATGGGTTATGGGCACAGAGTTTATAAGAATTATGATCCACGCGCTACGGTGCTGCGTCAGGTATGTCAAGAAGTTCTGGAAGAATTGGGTCAGAAGGATAATGAGCTGCTTAAAATCGCTATGGAACTTGAGCGCATCGCTCTAAGTGATGAATATTTCATCGCAAAAAAACTATATCCAAATGTAGATTTTTATTCTGGTATTATTTATCAAGCAATGGGTATTCCATTCCAAATGTTTACAGTGCTTTTTGCTGTAGCAAGAAGCGTCGGTTGGATGGCTCAGTGGAAAGAAATGCTTGAGGATCCGGAGCAGAAAATTAGCAGACCGAGACAGTTGTATATGGGGCATGTTAAACGAGTGTAATCACGCCTCTGCGTCACCCCCGCACAGGCGGGGGCCCAGTTAAATAATTTCACGTTAGCGACACAATAAAATGACTATATTTTTCAAGGGAATATAGTCAGAAGTATTATATAAACCGGATCCCCGCCTTCATGGGGATGACATTACACCGGTGAATTGTTACACTCTTGAGTGCCTAGATCCGAGGATGACTGGTGAAATTACCTCAAATTCACACCAACTTAATCCACACTTCAACCCCCCAGACGAATTGAATATATCAAATCAATACAGATATCAAGTAAAAACTAATTGACATTAACTCAAATAAAGACTATATTGCTATTAGTAATTTAAATACTTATAAGGTTGAAAAATGAATACTACTACTAAACAGAAAACAGCACGCCCTTTACAAAAGCTCGTATCCTTTGCTGAACATGATATGGATGTATTAAGAAATGAAATGGCCGATGGTTGGAAAATCGTCAGTTTAGTTGCTAATGGCAACAGATATGTTGGCGTCGTTGAACAAAACAATGACAATGGTGACTCTATTTACATTCCACCACGCAGAAAAATCAAAATTCTAGGCTAAGCTTCATCTGGATTCATTACAGTACTATCCGTGCCGCCACATGACACTTCAGTTATTGATGGCGCGACATATCCGTATTTATTTAATAATCCACTTGCTGTCTGAGACTCTGCAACGATTGTTACATCTAGATCATATCGCCCCTCAAGATTAGTGTAGCTTTGATACAATGAATCTGCTGCACTCATATCATGTTGCCTTACTAATTCTGTAAAATGAACCTTTGCAGCTTCAACAAGAGTCATATGAATAAACCAGAATTTTAGATCATGAGCTCTATTGTAATTAGCCGCCTTACAATTTGTTCCTGAAATTTGAGCAAGCTCTTTGATTTGATCATGCTCACGAATAACCTCTTTGTCCGCGACAAGATACTTAGTATCTTTAAGAGCCTTTCTAATCAGATGGAGATTATCATTTGTCTGTCTATCATAGGCCCGAATTAATTCTAGAAATTCTGAAACAATCGTCATAACGCATCCTTATATATGTTTGGATAGGAAGATTTACCAAATAAGAACATAGATATCAAGCATTATTTTTTAGACTTGCGATTATGCCATAAATATACCGGCAATCCGCTGAAGACAAGCCCCGCAGAAATAATAATATTCAACATAGGTGAATGACAGATTATCCATAAACAGAACCCTCCTCCTAGAAGACTTATGAAGCCATATATCGGTTGTTTTCTGGCAAAGAGCTTGAAAAACGCCATCATACATGCAAAATATACAAACAAAAAGGCTGTTACAGAAACGTCTATAACCAAATTTACTTGCGCTATAAGATTATCGCTAAGCGTTGTGCAAAGAAGTAAAATCGTACCTACAAGCGATATCAAAAGACTAATGTACGGAGCTCCATATTTATTTGTTTTACTACAAAATGCTGGAAATAAACCATCTTTCGCAGCCCCACATGCAATCTGGCCACTTGTTAAAATCCAAGCGTTAAGAGTACCAATACAAGCTAATGAAATAATGATTGCGGCTGCTGTATCGATATTATTTCCAAAAAGTTTTTTTGCAGCATCAACATAAGGAGCATTGCTCGTAATCAAAGTTTCTTGCGGAACCAAAGCTATCACACCAACACAATTTAGAGCATATAAAGAGGCTACCATAATAGTACCCAATAATACGGCCTTAGGTATAGTAGAGCGCGGATCTTTTACAACCCCAGCATTAGCAGTCGCAGATTCAAGACCAATAAAACCCCAAAATGTTAATAATGCAGTTTGGTTGATAATATCGGGTAATGGCATATTTTTAGCATTAATTGGGTGAAAATTATCCAGATTGAAAAACAATATTCCGCCTATAGGAATAATAATTAGTGGTAAGCATTTAAGTACTGTAAGCACGAACTCTACTTTGCCTACAAGCGCTGCTCCATATATATTGACAACTGTTAGCACAACAATAATAGTAATCTCTAATATGAGATTATGAACTGATGACATGTGACCAAGCACAGGAGTTAAATAACTAACAGCTGCAATTGCAACCGCGATGTTACTAGTCCAAGCTATCAACCAATATCCCCAACCTACAAAAAACGCAGCCTTTCTACCAAAAGCCTCATTCACATAAACATGTGGTCCACCAGCTTTTGGGATATGAGTACATAATTGAGCAAAAATTAACGCAAGCAAAATTGCTCCACCAGCTGATGCAATCCATCCTGTGAGACCAATCGATCCATATGCAGAAAGTGCCGCTGGTAAGAAAAGAATTCCCACACCAACTTGGCTTCCAATTACAATTGATGCTATGGCTAAAAAGCCCATTTTCTGCGACATTATAGTACTTTATTATGTTTAAAGAGAGGGATTATACATGAATATTATAGATAATGCAATGGCTTTACTGCCCCATATCCATTGCAGCGAACGGATCTTTTTGCACTGGCGCAGGTACAACAGACACCTCATGCTTAGGGATCAATAGTTTCTTTAAACTATCTTTGCCCACAAAATCTATAGCCTGATCAAGCAAATGTCGTAGCTCCGGATTAATATTAGAGGAAGACACCCAATGCGGAGTTTCTACCGCGGAGTTACCGACAATCAATTCCAACACATTTTTAGCTGTTGCATAGCTTTTGCTTGTAAAAATCGTAACTATAGTGAAAATGACGAGAGAAACAATTACACCTCTCACACCACCTAATACCAAGCCAACAAAACGGTCTGTTACTCCTCCACTAATGTCTTCTACAAGCGTTTTGAGCTTGCTTGCAATTACAGCACAAAAAACCGCACAAACTAAATATGACACCGCGCCACTTATGATACTTAGCATAAAATGACTAGAAATATATTCATGCATTACATCTGTAACAGGTACAAAAATGAAGTAAGCAAACACGAATGATAGTAGAAAAAATACGAATCCTATAATAAGCTTAGTTGCACCAGTATATAATCCTGCAGCAAGCGAAAGCCCCGAAATTACGATATAAATTATATCCAGAAAATTTGATGTCATGATTGATCCTGTAAAATTGTAGTTATGTTACGCAAATGCACTAACCTTGTATCACTAATAATAGATTCTCTCTCAGAATTAGAAACAACATACCGCTTAGCGCCCGGATCAAGACTAGCAAAATAATTTATATTTTTTGCAAAATCATTATTATATGTAGAACCAAATTTTATCTCAATAGCACGAGTAACGCCACCCCAATCTGCAATAACATCTATTTCTCGC
>CANNRM010000014.1 GCA_947508155.1 Rickettsiales bacterium
ACAAACATTATTCTCTAGTCTACCAAGAGTGACTATTATCTCCAATGCCACTTATTCTGGCCCTGCATTTTCTATCAATAATGTAATGCAATTAATCCAAGGGGAATATGTGCATTTTGTATTTGGTGGACATGTTTTAGATCCGCTTTCTACCACCAAATTAATGGATGGATGTATAGCTCTTGGCACAGAGCTAGCGTTTGGGCTTTGTGGTTCGATAGATGCACTTGGTAATAAATATAAAAACAACTCATCTACTGGTGATACAGTTTTAATTGAAGTGCCCATTAAGGCTGTGCTGGATAATAAAATTGCAGATATCCGTACTATAGGATATTCGGGCACGCTTATTGCGGCTAGATTGTTGCAGAAAATCGCTGGTACTGATATATCAATTTTTCTGCATAATATGTCATTAGCTTTGAGGGCTGGGAAATATAGTAAATTTGCTGCAGTAAAAGAAACACTTTATTACGCATCAGAAGAATCAGAAAAGCTTTATGATAAGAAGTTTGAGGAATATGATAATTTGTGTGCCATATCGAATTTTATAGAGGCTCATCCGGAGATAGCTGAATGCTATAAGCCGGAGATTTATAAGGCGCTTTGGTCGATTTTGTGGAGAGTGGATAAATATAATATTAGGACGTTACCGAGATATGTGTTGTCGAGATATTTGAGCAAGAATTTGGCGCTTGGGGATCTTGTCAAATTATATCGGGAATATGTTGATAAGCTGGGATAAAGTTATATTGCACCATTATACGAAACTTCAGTTGTATCGTCATTGCGAGGAGGGCTTTAGCTCGACGTGGCAATCTCTCTTTTTTAAAATATTAGGCATGATACAGCTAATCAGCAGGTTTTATAGTAGAAGTGAGATTGCCACGTCGAGCTAAAGCCCTCCTCGCAATGACGTTCCAGGCGTGGTGAATGGATACGGGATAAATTGTCGTTTTATAGCAGTCCATCTATTCCTGTGTATATCAATTTTCCAGATAGAAAAACTACAAGCGTAACCATAATCTGTGTGAATAATTTCTGTGGTATAAAATCAAGAATTTTAGTGCCTACAAAAGTTCCCAAATAAGTGCATATAATAGCACCTGATAATAGTAATATCCATGGCAATATCACAAATCCGAGGGAGATAAATACAGATAATTTTGCAAAATGAATAACCGTTTGCAATGTTGCTTGCGTGCTAACCATTGCCTTTTTTTCAAGGTTTTCAGATAATAACAATGACCCTACCAACGCGCCAATTGCACCTACTAACAAACCCAATGAACATGCCAAAAACCCTATCAAAATCCATTTGCCAGGAAAATGAAAATTAGCCTTAAATTTAGGTGCGATAGTGATGAGTAGAATGAATGTGCCAAGTACTAAATTCGCAGCATTTTGTGGTATTGGTACCATGTAAAAATACCCTGCAATGCCACCTAGAATAGTGCCAATAATAGAATTTTTGGTAATTTGCCAATTGATATAAGGACGTAAAAACCATCCACGACTCATATTACTTCCGAGTTGTATTATGGCATGTAATGGGATTAACACTTCAAGCTTGAGAAATTGTGCCATTACGGCGAGCAACATCGCGCCCCCCATAAAACCAGCTACTGCCGATACTATAGATGTAGTGAATGCAGCAAAATATATGATCCAAAAATAATTTTCAAAGATGTAGGGTTCTATCATGTAATGCTTGAAATGAGTATAATAATTTTTACCATCTTCAACAAGCTGAGTCAATGCAAGAAAATATCAAAATCAAGGAATTTCTTGACTCATAAAAATACTTATGATAGAATGCGGCTGTAATATGCGATTAATTAAATATCTAATCATGCGTAATTTATCTTTTAAAATTAAAAATATTCTCACTCGTTGGCGTGACTAATTTAGTTTAGTTCTATCGTTTTAAGTTATTTATATTTTTATTTTACAAGGTAATCATTATGAACATTTTCAAGAATTTACTCTCAACTCTATTATTTATCCTATCTCTTTCTACATTTTCTGCTTATGCGGATACAAAAATTGGTATTGTAGTACCTCTGGAGCATGAAGCAATGAACCAGATAGTACAAGGGATCAAAGAAGCATTATCAGGCGAAAAAGTAGAAATCGACGTCAAAAATGCTCACGGCGATCTTAATATGATGTCTACTATCTTGAAGCAAATGAATGATCAAGATTTTGACATTATCATCCCAATAGCAACTTCTACAAGTCAAATGGCTATTTCACAGATTAAAAACAAAACAATAATCTGTACAGCAGCGAATATCACTCCTACTATTGGCTCTAAAATTACGGGTGTAAATGACGAGGCGGTAGCTACGTCCGCATTAAGCTTTTTTCCTTCTATCAAAAAACTAGCTGTGATTTATAGCGCTAGTGAAAAAATCGCCCCTGAAGTTGATGAGCTCAAAGAATATGCTACTAAACATGGATTGGATTTGCATTTAGTAATGGTTCAGTCTCTTGCAGAGCTACCTATAGCTATACGCAACATACCTTCTGATGCGGAGGCCATTTTTGTGCTTAAAGATAGTTTGATTGTAAGCGGAATCAATATTTTAATACAAGAAGCAGTATCAAGACATATTCCGGTTATTACCTGTGATGAAGGGTCTATAGTAAAAGGCGCTACAATGGCAATAGGAGTGAGAGAAAAAGATATTGGGATAAAGTCTGGTTTAATAGCAAAGGAGATTATTCATGGAAAAGATCCTAGCGCTATTCCTTATACAAATCTCAAAGATTTAAGTTTATTCATTAATCCAGAAGCTTTTGTAAAACAAAACATCGTTACAGAAAAAATGATTAATGACATAGCGCTTCCTAAAATAGATTTACATACTAAGGATGAGTAGTTATGTATATTATATTCACAGCTCTTGAGCAATCCTTGATATTTCTTCCTCTAGTACTGGGCATGTATATAAGCTATAGAGTGCTTAATATTACTGATCTTACGGTGGATGGTACATATGTGTTTGGCGCGGCAATATTCGCGCAAACCTTACAATATGGCTTATTTTGTGCTATAATAGCCAGCGTAGCGGCTGGGGCTTTTGTGGGGTCCATTGTCAGCTATATGCAGCGCAATAATATTGTCAATGCATTGATAGTGGGCGTGTTGGGTAGCTTCATGTTATATTCCGTCAATTTACAAGTACTTGGTAGACCGAATATTTCCCTATTGGGTAAGCCAAGTATTTTATCTTATTTTGATTTAAGTCAATGGATAATACCTCTTATAGTAATAGGACTATGCGTGGTCGCGGGATTGATATTTTTGCTACAAACCAGGCTCGGCCTAACTTTGCGCGCCTTTGGTCAAGATCAAAAACTCTTAGGTGTGTTAGGAAAATCTATAGAAAGATATCGTCTTATTGGGTTATGTATTAGTAATGCATTAGCTGCTTTGACTGGAGCTATAGCTGCTCAGTTCAATGGATTCGCTGATATAAATATGGGACTCGGTGTGGCGCTTATAGGAATAGGTGCAGTAGTTATTGGCAGACAAATACTCGTGAAGGATGATACTATATTCAATGCTAAAAAAGAAGTAGTAGCGTGTTTTATTGGCATATTCTTATATTTCACATGTCTTGGACTATTGCTTCGTATGGGCATTAATCCTATTAATTTGAAGTTAGTGCTCGGATTATTATTATTCCTAACTTTACGCAAAATTTATAGTGGAGCAAAAAAATGAAACCACTTTTACAAGCAAATAACATAAGTCTATCGGTTGAAGGGCGTGACACTCCTATATTATATCCATTGAACTTGAGTATTTTTTCTGGAGAGTTTGTGGTAATATTAGGTCATAATGGAAGCGGTAAATCCAGCCTAATAAAATTACTAATGGGAGAGAAAACGCCTACCACAGGAACAATTCATATTGACAATAAACCTCTTGCGAAATTGAGTGTGCAGGAAAAATCACAAAATATTATTACACTCACTCAAAGGCCGGATGATAGGTTGTTTATGAACTTATCCTTGGATGAAAATATTAAGCTATGGGAAAATAGATTTCCACAAAATCTGCAACTAGATACTCAAGATGTATTGGAATTCACAGAAAAAAAGGACAAGTTATTTCGCGCATTGCATCACCCAGCTAGAGTACTTTCTGGAGGAGAAAAACAAAGCTTATTACTAGCATTGGCTTTAGCTCATCCACCGAGACTTCTGTTCTTGGATGAACATACTAGCAGCCTGGATCCAGCAGCCGCAGAAAGTATTATGGCGCAAACGGCTAACGCCATAAGCGAGCATAAAATAACAACTGTAATGGTTACTCATAGGCTTGAAGATGCTGTAAAATATGGTAATAGAATTATTATACTCTATGAAGGGCACGTGACTTATGATAAAATGAAGACTGCTAATATATCGGAAAAGGAATTGAGGGAGCGGATGGAGGATGTGGGTGCAAGTTTGTAATATATTTGTTCAAAATAAATTTATGATTTTATCCGTCATACTCGAGCGTTTAGTGCCACAAGAGTAATATTACTCTTTCTTCCCGAGATCCCTGAATTTACTTCGTAAATCCGAGTATGACGGGAGTAACTTATTGTGGCTATATAGGATAGCAAAATGCAAAAACAAATCATAGGATCAAAAGAAACATTGCGGTTCATTTGGAATATTGCAAAGCAATTTCCTCTTGGCATAAGTATAATGATTTTTGTTGCTATGTATTGGGCTGCAGAGCTTATCATCGAGTCATATCTTCTCAAAATACTTTTAGATAGGGCGTCAGAAGGTGCGTTGCATGATTTTTGGTATCTAGGAATGCCTGCGATGTTGTGGATCGTGGTGTGTGCGGGGTTTTGCGTAGTATTTAGGCTCTACGATTATTTTGTTTGCATCAAAATGATTCCAGATATGCGTAAGCACATAGTGAATGTTGCTATGACAAATCTACTAGCGCAAAGCCATAATTTTTATCAAAATAATTTTGCTGGAAGTCTTTCAAATAAAACAAAAGATTTGATTGGTAATATACCAGAGCTAATACAGATAATTACAGATAGATTTTTGAGCATATCATTATTAACCATAATGACGATGATCATGCTCTGGAATGTGGACGCTGTATTCGGCGCTATAATGCTTATATGGGTAATATTTTTTATGACATTGACAGCTTTAATGTCCAAACAATTGATTAGTTTCTCGGACGATTTTTCTGAGAAGGGGTCAATTGTTACTGGTCGTATAGTTGATGCTTTATCCAATATTATGTTGATCAAATTATTTGCGCGCAATAAATATGAAAAAAGTGGTATCGAGCATGTTGCGCATGATGCATTAATAGCAGAGCAAAAAGTTGGATGGGTATATTTCTATCTATGGTTTGCACTTGGCGGTTCTTTTACTATTGTGATGGCTATCGATTTTTATTTTCTCATAACTGGGTATAATGCTGGTACAATTACTGTGGGGGATTTTGCTTTGGTTGTAACATTGACTGTAGGTATTGTAGATCGCTTATGGGAGCTCACTCATAATGTTACGCAATTTTCAAAATATTTCGGTCGTATAACTCAAGGACTGAGAGATATATTAGTTAGTCCAGAAATTCAAGATAATCCTGGCGCGTTAGATCTTGTGGTTTCAAAAGGAACAATAAAATTCCAAAATGTGATGTTCAATTATAAAGGCACCACAGCACTTTTCGAAGATAAATCCATCATTATTCCATCTGGTCAAAAAGTTGGCTTAGTAGGATATTCTGGCAGTGGAAAATCTACCTTTGTGAATCTTATTTTGCGTATGTATGACATCAATGGCGGCGCCATTCTTATTGATGACCAAAATATTGCTGATGTAACACAGGCTTCACTCAGAGAAAATATCGGTATGATCCCTCAAGATCCAACTTTATTCCATCGTACTATAATGGAGAATATTCGTTATGGGAGGATCGATGCTACAGATGATGAAGTTATAGAGGCAGCAAAAAAAGCACATTCTCATGAATTTATACTAGCATTGCCGTTAGGGTATCAATCTCTTGTAGGAGAGAGGGGTGTAAAGCTTTCTGGCGGTCAAAGACAACGTATAGCTATAGCGCGTGCAATCTTGAAAAATGCACCTATTCTTATGCTAGATGAAGCAACCTCGCAGTTGGATTCTTTAACAGAAGTAGATATCCAAGATTCACTATGGCATTTGATGCAAAATAAAACAACACTTGTTATTGCGCACAGGCTTTCGACGCTGCTTCATATGGATCGAATTATTGTGTTTGATAATGGTAAAATTATGGAAGATGGTACCCATAAAGAACTCTTGGCTAGGAATGGATTATATAAAACATTGTGGGATGCACAAGTAGGTGGATTTTTGCCAGAAAAGAGGTAGAATGAACTTGGATGCGATAACTTAAACCAGGATCATATCATGTTAAAAACACTCCTTATATTTATCTTTCTAACAATCTCAACAAACGGATATGCCATGCAAATAGTCACTATAGATCACGACCCAACAAATTGTCTAGCGACACAAGCGGCGCCAATTTCTATCACAAAAGAAGGACTTGCGGATGCTGCAAAAATAGTGGCGCAAATGAAAGCAACACTCATTCCATTAATGCCAGCAGCGGGTCTTGCGGCGCCTCAAATTGGGATATCAAAACAGATATTTATATTTAGTTGGGATAGAACTCCTGAGCATTTAGATGTAGCAATTAATCCTAGTTTCAAGCCTATAGGGGATGAAATGATAGAGAGTTGGGAGGCGTGTTTTTCGGCTATGTTAAGTAGTGGAAAATCTAAAGCCGCATTGCTCAAAAGATACAAAAAAATAGAAGCAACTTATGTCGATTTAGAAGGAAAAATCCATCATAAAATTCTGGAAGATTTTGCTGCGAAGCTATTTCAACATGAATATGATCATCTACAAGGCATTGTGAATGTACATAGGAAAGATGCGCAGGTAAAGATGTTCAATTCAAAGGATGAAATGATTGAATTTATGACTAATGTGAAGAAGAAAGATAGTGTGGGTTATAAGGCTCCTACTGAGGAGTGATAAAAGCCGTCATCCCCGAATTTACTCTGTAAATCCGAGGGTTTACACCTTTTTCTTCCGCATAAATGCCATATACAAAAATATTATTGTCCCCGCAAGACATCCAACAGGAATTACAAATAATCCGTAAATATATGCCTCATAATTATATATCGGTAGGCCAGTGATATTCATCGCGCCATCCCAATGTTTCTGAATCACTGTACTGATGATTTTGTGGAAAAAATGCCCGAATGACATATTTAAACAATTGATAATAGCAATAGCAATCCCCGCGCAAGAACGCTCAACTAAATCAGATACAAACGCAAACACAAGCACTTGGTAACAGCATAATATCCCCAAATAAAACATCAATGCACTTAGGGCTGTTGTAGATAGTTCGGGCACAAAAAATATGATAAGAAATACTATCACGGTAAATGCGCCAGCCATAGCAATTATCAAAATATTAGATCCAGTGATTTTTGCCAAATATGCAAGCAATGGACCACCAACGCACATCCCCAAAAATACAAGTGATGCCACAAAAATAGCATCATTTTCTGACAGATAATGCACATGTTGGAAAAATGGCATTGCCCAAACATCAGCGAATCCTTCCAATGGACCCACCATCAATCCCCCAGCGAAACCCACTGCAAGTATCATGGGGTTGCATAAAAGTTTGATGATCTGTTGAAATGATGGATGTGCATTAGGGCTAGTATCCGCACGCTCAATGCGCTTATCTTTGACCATTACAACGACAGTGGCAATGATGGTGCCCACAACAGCAAGCGCCATGAAGCTTGTATAATAGCCAAAATGATTGAATATCATGCGCATTGGAGTGCCTCCAAATACAGCGCCCGTAAGACCAAAAGTAAAGGCGAATCCTATCATAAAAGCATGATATTTTTCCTCAAAAAATAGCTTGATAATTTTTGCAATTGCCAAGAATCCAACGGCTGATCCTGAGCCTATTAAGAACCTTCCGAGTAGAACGACATTCCAATTTTCTGCCAAAACAAATGTTAAAGTTCCTATAACAGTCAGCATTATTGCAAATGCCGTCACAACACGAAAATTGAATTTGTCTAGCATGATGCCCAAAGGAATTTGCATACCCGCATAACCCAGATAATAATAGCCTGCCATAGTACCAAAAGCTGCGGTATCAATATGAAATTTTTGGATAATATCCTCACGTAGGATGCCTACGGATAATCTTAGAATGAATTGAAATGCAAAAAATGTTGTTGCTATAGACCAGAGTGCGATTGGAGCTTTAAGGCGCATAAATGTAGATTTAATTGTCATGATTTCCTCTCTAAAGAGTTAGTTTTAAAATAATAATGTTTGTAGAGGGGTTATATGTTATATGGCCGAGTGGCCAATAAAAATAGCAGCAATAATAGTATTGATATTTGTGGTACGAAGAGACATTGCTCTTTTAGAGGAATCTAAAAGTGGTGATAAAAGACACTGATATTTAGAGTCGCAGTCTTTCATTAATGCACTGATCATAAACAAATTCTGTTTGCATTATATATAATATGATGTGAAAAAGCAATAAATATTCTATACTTATAGTGAAACTACATTACATAGGAGGAGCACAATGTCTAAGACGCAATCTCAAAACGAGCCTGTTAAAGAAACGCAATATGACAAAGTTAATCGCCT
>CANNRM010000015.1 GCA_947508155.1 Rickettsiales bacterium
ATGAACTCTTTTTTTATTTGCATCTATGCCAGCATCTAAACGCTCTTCTTCTTGTTTATACTCTAACGCTTTTGCGCGATATTCTGAAGCTAAAACATGATTATAATGTTGAAACTGTGATGCCAAACTTTTAAAGACAATATATTTGGCGTTAGGATTGATTGCTCCTGAATGCTTATTAATAGATTGTTCCGCCAAGATCAGATTGACAAAGTCAGCATCACCCTCTTTAAAAGTATCATTATATAGCGATACCACTAAATCATAGTCACCAAGAATCTTAGCTTGAACAATCATAAATTGCACATATTCAGCATCCTTATGATCATACATTATAGACAATCCATTCAATACACCTAACGCCAGATTCACAAAATTTTGCATAGAAGAATATTCTAATGCTACGTCTAGATGCTTTACACTTAATGAAGTATCTCCTGCACTTATTGCTTTTGCGAGACTATTTTGAACATCAGTATATATAGAAATAAAATCTTTTAGCTTTTCAGCGGCAGAATTAATTTGGCGAACCTTCTCTGCATGTTTTATATTTAGCATCGTCGAACTTGCTATATCATATATTGCTTTAATAAATATTTTTTTATATTGATCTGGAATATTAGCTAGATCTTTTTGAGTAACAGGTGGTAATTTCTTCTGGCTATGGCTATGACTTTGTGGAAGTTCCATCAAACATCTTGCGTAAAGATCTTTTGATATTTGGTGTTGCGTTTTAATATGGATCTTATTACCATATTCACGATCGTGAGAACAATGTTCGAATACACTATCAAATAGCTGCCAAATGTGCTGCTTATTGCAGAAATGACTTAGTAGTATAGATAGTTGCTGTGAGTTAAAAGCGAATGTCATTATGGTTTACTTTGTAATACATGTGTGAACATTATATTACAAAGTATTAACAAAGTCAACAAAAAAGTAACTACCCACGTCATCCCGGGCTTGACCCGGGATCCAGTTCTTAAAACTATAGTTTTCGCGTAAGCGTCAGTTTAAATAGTAAATTGACACACTATCGCGTGAATTATTTAGTTAAAGTACTGGATCCCGGGTCAAGCCCGGGATGACGTGGGTAGTTACACAAAAAATATGGTCTGTCACGAGCTATCTAAACACTCATTATCTCAGCCTCTTTAGCCTTAATCTGAGTATCTATCTTTCCAACAAAATCATCCGTAAGTTTTTGAATGTCATCATTGATATCGCGTAATTCATCTTCGGATAGATCACCATCTTTTTCCATTTTTTTGGCCGATTCCATACCATCTCTACGCACATTGCGTATAGCAATTTTTGTATTTTCACCATATTTATGAGCAAGTTTAGCAAGCTCTTTTCGACGCTCTTCGTTCAAAGCAGGAATTGGAAGACGAATGATATTTCCGTCAGTTGCTGTATTGATACCCAAATTCGCATCAGCAATAGCCTTTTCTACAGTTTTAACCATAGTTGCATCCCATACTTGCACAGTTACTGTACGCGCATCAGGTGCGCTTACAGTACCAAGTTGAGAAATCGGCATTTTATTACCATATGCTTCTACAAACACAGGGTCTAATAGATGCACAGATGCACGACCGGTACGCAATCCTTTCATTTCATTGTCCAGCACATTCATTGCACCGTCCATACGGGTTTTTAAATCAGCAAGTAGTTCTTTTTTCATATTATGTCCTTCTAATTTTGTTTTTTTATCGTTTGCTAGATGCTTGTGCGAGCCAACGTCATCCTCGAGTGTTTGTTTGCAAACCTAGGGGACCTCAGGAGAGCAGAGTGATACTTGATCGAGCGTTTCTCTTACCTAGTGAGATCCCCGAGATTTTGCTAAAGCAAAACTCGAGGATGACGGGGCATTAATTAGTGATTTTAGTATAACTCCCTTCACTCCGCATCACTTTCGCAAATTCACCCTTCTGTTTGATTGAAAACACCTTGATTGGCAGGTTGTTCTCACGCGCAAGGGCGATCGCAGCCATATCCATAACATTCAAATTATTCTGTAACACGTCCGAATAAGTAACGCGTTCATACTTTACTGCATCTGAATTTTTATGCGGATCATCAGAATAAACCCCATCAACCTGAGTGCCTTTCAACAGCAAGTCACAATTCATTTCTATCGCGCGAAGCACAGCAGCGCTATCGGTCGTAAAGAATGGATTCCCAGTACCACCAGCAAAAATCACCACCCTACCCTTCTCCATATGTCTCTTAGCTTTACGCCTCACATATGGCTCGCAAATGCTTGTCATTGGGATCGCAGATAAGACTCTAGTAAAAATTCCTTCTTGCTCCATAATATTTTGCAGAGCAAGCGCATTCATCACAGTTCCTAGCATTCCCATATAATCTGCAGCGGCGCGTTCCATGCCCAAGTTAGACGCAGAAACGCCTCTGAATATATTCCCACCACCAACCACAACACACACTTGTATGCCCATATCTTGGACTTCTTTTATATCCTGCGCGATGCGTTTTAACGTGTCATAATCATGACCAAAGTTTTTATCGCCCATCAGCGCTTCGCCGGAGACTTTTAAAAGGACACATTTATATTTAGAATGGGGTTTGCTGGACATGAATAGATTCACTGTTTAAAGTTGGACCCATGTTAGTATGAATAGAAAAAATTGTCAAGCAACGTCTTTATCCACATTTAGTGTAACTTGAAAAACTAATAGTATAATCAGAGATCTCTTTAACTTTAATCATTGTAAAGAAATACCTTAATATAAGGGTTTGCTGGTGAGTGCGCAGTTTTTTATCAAACCGTAGCAAAGGATATATCAGATCAATTTCTAAGAGCTATATTCAGCATTTACTCACATAGTTATCCACAATTTTGTGGATAGTTTTACTCGTCATCCTCGAGGACGCTGCAAGCGGAGCTCGTGGATCTCGCGACACAGGAGGGTAGTATTACTCTTGCTTCACAAGATCCCCGAAAATGCTAGCATTTCCGAGGATGACGAATAAAATTATCTAAATTCATTTACGATGAGCATATGTTACACTTGTAATTTTTTAACTAATACATATATAAAGCCAGTAACACAAACTAAGGAGAAGCAAATATGTCAGTTGAAGTTAAAAAATTCGATACCGAAGTAGGTAAAATCCTCCAACTAATGATCCACTCACTTTATACAAACAAAGAAATTTTCCTACGTGAGCTCATCTCTAACAGCTCAGATGCATGCGATAAACTACGCTATCTATCCCAAAGTGATGCATCTCTTGTGGCAGATGATCCTGAAATGAAAATATGGGTTAGTATCGATAAAGAAGCTCGCACAGTAACAATTCGCGACAACGGCATCGGCATGAACAAAGCCGATCTTATTGATAATCTGGGAACGATAGCACGTTCTGGAACAGCAGCATTCATTGAACAACTTAGCGGAGACTCCAAAAAGGATAATATGCTCATCGGGCAGTTTGGAGTGGGTTTCTACTCATCTTATATGGTTGCGGATAAAGTTGTCGTAATTTCCAAAAAAGCTGGTGAAAAACAGGCTTATAAATGGATTTCGGATGGTAATGGCGAATATAGCGTAGAAGAGTCTGAGGCTACGTTCGTACGCGGCACAGAGATTGTATTACATATCAAAAAGGATGAAGATACATATATCGATCATTTCCGCGTGAAGAACATCATCAAAAACTATTCTGACCATATAGCAATACCTATTTATTTCATCGATGAAACTACAAAAAATGAGATCAAGCTCAATTCATCATCTGCTCTTTGGACAAGGCCTAAATCAGACATTACCGAAGATCAATATCTAGAATTTTACAAAACCATTTCCTATTCCGCTGATGTTCCATGGATTAGAATGCACAATAAAAACGAAGGAGCTGTGGAGTTCACAAATCTTCTATATATCCCTTCACAAAAGACTTTTGACCTATTTCACCCGGATCGCAAACGTCGCGTAAAACTCTACATCAAACGCGTATTTATCACTGATGAAAATGTCGATATCGTACCGCATTATTTACGTTTCATACGTGGCGTTGTTGATTCTGAGGATCTTCCACTAAATATCAGCCGTGAGACCTTGCAACATAATGCAACTCTTGAAAAGATCAAAAATGCTATTACAAAGCGTGTTCTTGGTGAACTTGGGAAGAAAAAAGATGAGGATCGCGAAACATACGAGGATTTCTGGGATAATTTCGGTGCAGCCTTTAAGGAAGGACTTTGTGAAGCCATGACAGATCATGAGAAAATGCTGGAAGTATCAATCTTCCGCAGCGCTTTGCATAATAAAATGATCTCTATGGATGAATATATCGCAAATTGCAAGCCAGATCAAAAAACAATTTATTATTTAAGTGGTGAAGATGCCGAAAAGCTCAAGAACTCCCCGCAGATAGAAGGATTTCTTAACAAAGGAATCGATGTACTTTTATTCACAGATTCAGTGGATGATTTCTGGGTAAATAATATTGCGAATTATAAAGAGTTCGAAATTAAGTCTGTAACCCGCAGCGACATTGACCTTGGCGATAAAAAGGAAGAAACTCAAGAAGAGAAAAAAGAAAATCCAGCAGAGCAAGATCTCATTGGCTTTGTAAAACAAACTCTGGGCACCACTATTAAAGATGTAAAAATGTCATCAAAACTTACTTCCAGCCCGGCTTGTTTAGCTGTAGGTGGCGATGCTATGGATATACGTATGGAACGCTTCTTGATTGAGCAGAAGCAGCTTGTTAGATCCACAGCGAAGATATTAGAGTTAAATCCGCATCACAAGATAGTGGTTTATATCAAGGATCATTTCCAGAAAAAAGACAAGGAATTGGAGTGTCAAAAACTGGTTCAGTTCTTATTTGACCAGGCCTGTATTGTTGAGGGTGAACCACTTAGGGACGCGAGTGCATTTTGTAGATCTATGAATGAGTTCTTGGAAAGGGGTATGTAGGGAATAGTCGTCATCCTGGGAAATGCTAGCATTTTCGAGGATCTCGCGAGTGTACCGTCATCCTCAAGTTTTGCATAGCAAAATCTTGGGGATCTCAGCGTACAAGAGTAATATTACTCCTGCGTCCTGAGATCCCCGCATTCGTAAGGCAAACTCTAGGATGACGGCTTGCGCTCGCAATGACGATCTAACCATTTTCTTCTTGCATCACATGAAATACCAGCTATTTTACTCATGCTCAAAAGTCACACACAACGTATAATCCATCCGATACAAAAATTTCACCTTGAGTATTAGTGCAAGAAATTTTTATGATATTATGCTCATATATTCACCCCGAACAAGGATACATGATGCTTGATCTTTTTAAAATAGAAGCTGCCAAAATAATTAGAAATTCCACACATAATCTGTCAATTACCGAAGAAAATGAACTAGATAATGATATTTATTTTGGAAGGATAAGATATTTCATAGAAATGCTAGAAGGACGCAGAAATGAAGCTTATCTGGATGGAATATTGAATCCGGACAAACCAGCAAAATTTATTTCTGCTGCCAAATTTTATTCTTTGGATCAAGCAACACAAGATGAATTGCGCTCTGAATGCATTAAAAAAACCGGAAAAGACCCTATAACAACTGTTGGGGTCGGCGCTAACATAGAGAGTGAAGAGATACGCAATAGATTCGACCAACTACTTAGGCAACCAGGATTAATGGAACAAATTTATTTTGGCAAGGCAGAGCTGACAGACGAACAAGTAGATATGATTTTTGCGGATTCAATCAGCACTCGTTTAGCTAAATTGCATAAAATATATGGCTCTGACTGGGATAAACTTCGAGCAAATGAGCGCGTTGCTATTTTGAGCCTTTATTTCAATCACCAGAAACTAGTGAATGAAAATACAAATTTTAGGAAACACATCAGAAATTATGTTCAAACGAATGATGAAGTTCATCTAAGGCTAGCAGTAAAGGAGGTCGTTACAAGATCTAATCTAGACAAATCCACTGGTATACAAAATAGGAGAAACGCCGAAGGAACTCTGCTGGCGTCCAATCACTGCCCCACATATACAAAGCCGAATGAATCTGTACATGCAGCAAAAATTAAAGTCGCGAAGATCCATGAGACTATAGTACCTCTACACAACGACTCTTCTAAAAATAGAGTAAATTCAGAATATTTTATATGGCGCACAAAAATGGATGAAAAAGTAAGACAAGAGCATGTTTTGCTCGAAGGTAAAGTTTTTAGAAAAGACAATCCACCAGGATATTTACCTGGTGCTATGAATCGTTGCAGATGTCACGCAGAAGAAGTACCTGATTACATTTTGGTGGATGATGAAATTGTCAAAAGCAGGGCGTTCGAGTTATATTTACGCAAAGGCATAAAACACAGATTAATGGTAGGCTAAATTGGGTCAAGCCCCTTACCTAATCTTCCTAATTCCATCAACACATCATCCCTGGCATCATATAACCAACGATCCTCAAACCCGGCTTTAATCGCCTTATTATAAGACTGGAGGGCTTCTTCCAGTCTTTTCAACGCTTTGAGGCTATTACCTTTTTCGTAATATAACCAACCTAAACTCCGAAATTTATACTTAATTGCAAGATTGAACGAAACAATAGCTTCCTTATGCTTACCAAACTGCGCAAGCGCCTTACCTTTTCTAAAATATGCTGTAGCATCCTTAGGCTTATATTTAAGAAGCTCATCAGCTGCAATAATTGTGTCTTTCCATTTGCTACCAGCAACTGCATACCTCAAGTTCATTTCTAAATCTTTGATTTTTGGAGAATCAGCTACTGCATTGTTTAAAACACTGATAGAGATAATAAAAAGGAATACCAGTGGTTTTAATGGCATAATTATACTCAAAAATTGACCTAAAAGTTGATGTACAGTAATGCAAATCAAACAAAAGATCAATAGAGATGCTCAACCAAAATGAATTTGCAGCTAGATTCTGATTGTTTTACTTGCATAGCATTCAAATACCAGATATTTTACTCAGGTTCAAAACACATAAAAAGGAAAAAATATGGCAGAACTAACCTCCAAAGACCTAGCCGGCGTACAAGATCATTATCTAGATTACCCATATCCATATCGTGACCCAGAAGATGAAAAAAAACGTCTTCTACAAATCCATGGTGAATATTTGGGTGAGATAAATCATTGGCTATTCAAAGGAAAGGAAACATTCAAAAACAAATTCCGTATTTTGATTGCTGGAGGTGGTACTGGCGATAGTTCTACATTCTTCGGAGCGCAATTTAAAAATATTCCAAATGCTGAGATTGTATATTTAGATTTCAGTAAAAATTCTATGGAAATTGCAAAAAAACGCGCAGAAGTTCGCGGGCTTAAGAATATTACATTCATCAATGAATCTATCTTCAATATTCCAAAACTTAATCTAGGAAAGTTCGATTTCATCCAATGTTCTGGAGTTTTGCACCATCTATCATCACCTGATGAAGGTTTGAAAATTCTAACAGATTCTTTGAAAGACACTGGCGGTATGAATTTGATGGTATATGCAAAATATGGCCGTACTGGTGTTTATCAGATTCAGGATCTAATGCGCATGGTGAACGAAGGCGTAACACAACGTACCGAAGAAGTTATGAATGGCAAAACGATTATGGCCTCTCTACCTAATACAAACTGGTTTGTACGAGGACAAGATCTATTAGGTGACCACATTCTATTTGGCGATGTTGGGCTTTATGATATGTTCCTACATAAACAAGATAGATGTTACTCCCTACCAGAGCTTTATGAATGGGTAGAAAATGCTGGTTTGCACTTCATCGAATTCAGCGATGTGAGCTCAAAATTAAAACTACGTCCTGAAAATTACATTACAGATTTCTCCTTGCTACAAAAGGTCAAAAAAATGGATCATAAAAAGCAAACTGCAATTGCTGAAATTATGTGTGGTAGCATTATTAAGCATCAATTCTATGTATCAAAACAAAAAGCACCACAAGCTACTATGGATGATGCAAATAATATTCCATATTTCTTTGGCATGGCAAGCGTTGCACAGCAAATATATGACCATTTACAAACTAATAATGTTGCGATTGGCACTGGCATGACAATGACTTTGAATAATGGTTGGCTACAAAATGTAGGCATTAATCTACCCGTTACTATTTATACAAAACATATTTTCAATGCTATGCGCGAAGGTGATAAAAGCTTGAAAGAGATTTTTGACTTTGTTCGTTCTGAAACAGGTACTGACGTGAGCGATAAGGATTTAGTAGAAGTTGCTAAAGGGCTTTTCGCACCATTCCTAGAAACTGATACTATGTTATTGAGAGATAAATCGATTCCTGTATTTGATTTTGAGATGTAGTGGAGTTATCTATCGCGGACTTAACAGCCGTGTCACCCCCGCGCAGGCGGGGGCCCAGTCAAACAACCTCGCGTTAGCGACATTATAAGCAGCTATATTTTTTATAAAATATAGCTGAAAGTATTGTATCAACTAGATCCCCGCCTTCGCGGGGATTGTATTAGTCCACTAACTCGGTGACAGATTGCGTAGGCAAGTCAGCAAGAAAGAGGCTGGCAATGATTCAAATTGTTGTTGCTATTCG